>NZ_JAANBD010000008.1 GCF_011089885.1 Thioalkalivibrio sp. XN279
AGAGGAGGTTGAGCCTCAGGAGAGGACTAGAACTCGGCCCACTCTTCGCCGGCCTCGGCGAGGGCGGCGGGCTTGGGGGCCTTGCGCGCGGGTGCGGCCGGGGCGCCCTTGGCCTTGGCCTTTTGGGCTGGGGCATTGGGCTTGGCGGCTGGGGCGCGTGCCGGGGCGATGTAAGCGGTCTTTGATTCGTCCATGCGGAACACGGCGACGGCTTCTGCGA
>NZ_JAANBD010000009.1 GCF_011089885.1 Thioalkalivibrio sp. XN279
AGAGGAGGTTGAGCCTCAGGAGAGGACTAGAACTCGGCCCACTCTTCGCCGGCCTCGGCGAGGGCGGCGGGCTTGGGGGCCTTGCGCGCGGGTGCAGCCGGGGTGCCCTTGGCCCTGGCCTTAGCGGCTGGGGCATTGGGCTTGGCGGCTGGGGCGCGTGCCGGGGCGATGTAAGCGGTCTTTGATTCGTCCATGCGGAACACGG
>NZ_JAANBD010000010.1 GCF_011089885.1 Thioalkalivibrio sp. XN279
TTGCCCAGGTCGGTCACGCCACTGTAGGTCCCGAGGTTGTACACCTGGCTGGTGTCGCCGTTCTCAATGAACTTGACCTCAAAGGACGCCAGGTTGCCGGCGTCGCCCTTCACCTTGAATACGAAGTTCTCGTACCCCGCGGCAAATCCCGCCGTGTAGCCCGTGAATGCCACGAACCCGACGTGCACACCGGCGCCGTAGCCCTCACCGCTCGTCACCTGGATGGCAGGATTGAAGTCCGCGTCACCAGCGAAGTCGAAGTCGAAAACCGCCCCGGAACCGAAGTTGTTGACGCCAGCAGGGGCCAGGTCCTCAGTCACGCCCGGGTCCGTCGCGTACACGAC
>NZ_JAANBD010000011.1 GCF_011089885.1 Thioalkalivibrio sp. XN279
TCGCCACCGTCGACGAACGCATGATCATCATCATCGACATCGAAAAACTCATGACCGCCGAGGACATGGGCCTGGTCGACCAGGCAGCGGCCTGACAACCCCCAAGGACTGACCACAATGAAGAACCTCAAGATCGGCCTTCGTCTCGGCATCGCTTTCGCGCTTGTGCTGGTCCTCATGGCCGTGATCTCTCTGACCAGCATCAATCGCATCGGGCTGCTGGCGGGAGAAGTCGACATCCTCGTCACGGACCGCTACGTGAAGACGGTGTGGGCCAACAACGTCCTCGACGAGATCAACGTCACGGCGCGTGCAGTGCGCAACGCCGTTATTGCAACAACGCCGGAAGAAACCGGGAACGAACTGAATCGGCTGCCGGCAGCCTCGGCCACCATCACCGAGAACCTCGACAAGCTGCAGAGCACGATCACCTCCGACGAGGGCGTCGCGTTGCTCGGCAAGGTGCAGGCCGCTCGCGAGGAATATGTAGGCATGCTGAATCGCATTACCGCGCTCCTGCGCGCCGGACAGGACGCCGCTGCGGCGAAACTCCTGTTGGGTGGGATGCGCAACGCCCAGGCCAACTACATGGGCGCCATCAACGGCCTTATCGCGTTCCAGGGCCAACTGATGACGGAGGACGGCATCCAGGCCCACGATGCCGCCGAACAGGGCCGCCTGATGATCATCATTCTTGGTGCGGCCGCGCTGATCATCGGCACCTTGCTCGCCTTCCTGATCACGTTGTCCATTACCCGGCCTGTGGCGCAGGTCTCCGGTGCCGCGCGCAAGATGGCGCAGGGCGACTTCGACTTTGAGCTGAAGTCCGACGCCAAGGACGAGATCGGCGAGGTCGTCCGCGCGGTCGGCGAGGTGCAGGGCAGCGTGAAGGCCATGGTGGCGGACGCCAACATGCTGGCCAAGGCGGCCGTGGAGGGCCGCCTGGCCACGCGCGCGGATGCCGACAAGCACGAAGGCGAGTTCCGCGACATCGTGGCGGGCGTCAACAATACCCTCGATGC
>NZ_JAANBD010000012.1 GCF_011089885.1 Thioalkalivibrio sp. XN279
GCGCGCAAGGCCCCCAAGCCCGCCGCCCTCGCCGAGGCCGGCGAAGAGTGGGCCGAGTTCTAGTCCTCTCCTGAGGCTCAACCTCCTCTCCCCCCTCGAGCCTCTTCAAACCCCCGGCAGGCAATTGCCGGGGGTTTTCTTTTTCGCGCCATCCCTTACCGCTGCAGCACAGACAATGCTGCGCTGCCAGGACACCAGGTGTGCAGGATCGCTAGGTAAAAGCCCTTGCGCGACAGCTGTTCAGAACTACGCCAGCCTGCCGACAAATTGCAGAGACGAATAAAACTGTACATACCGCGTCACCCCCGCGACGACCGGGCCGGACCTACGATCGAGGACGAATGCATGAAACTGCGCCTGAACGACTTCACGCTCCAGACGCGAATCGCCCTGCCCGTATCACTCTTTATCGTCGCCGTGGTGCTCGGTGGCGCCGCCGGACTGGCGCTGCTCGACAGCCAGCGCGTCACGGCCGAGGTCACGGAAGATGCCGCAGACCGGGAAGGCGCCATCCTGGGTATGCTCGAGATCACCGATAAGCTGGTCATGGACCGGGTCAAGGGAGCCATGGCCGTCCTCAAGGAGCGTGGTGCAGAGCTCGGCCCGGCGCGGCTCGATCCGCAGAACCCGGTGCAGGTGGGCGAGCGGACCGTTCCTCAGCTCATGCTGGGTGAAGAGCCACAGGTGAACCGCTTCGGACTTGTGGACGGCCTGACCAGGAACCTCGGCGGCACGGCCACGTTGTTCGTACGCAGTGGTGAAGACTATGTGCGTGTCTCCACCAACGTCATCAATGCAGGCAAGCGGGCCATTGGCACGGTGCTCGACCCACAGGGACTGGCCATCAAGGCCATCCGCCAGGGCGAGGCGTTCTACGGACTCGTCGATATTCTCGGGCGTCCGTTCATCACGGGCTACGAGCCGATTCGTAATCCCGAGGGCCAGGTCATCGGGATCTGGTACGTCGGCAACCCGCTCAACATGGACGTACTGGACAAGCAGGTCGCGTCCACCCGACTGCTCGACAGTGGTTTTTTCGCGCTGGTCGATCGCCGTGGCGAGATCCGCTTTCATTCCGAGAGCGTCAGTCCCGAACTGGTGGCCAGCGTGCTCGAGGCGCCGGAAGGCTGGGTGCTCGGGGAGAGCAACTTCGATCCCTGGGGCTTCCGCGTGGTCGGCGCTTACCGTGCTGACGAAGTCCAGGCGCTCTGGGTCACCCGCGTGCTCGTGACGCTGGGGCTTGGGCTTGCAGCCTGCCTGCTGCTGGTCGGGATGCTGGCCTGGATGGTGCGCAGAATGGTGACGCGTCCGCTGGGCGGGGAGCCCGGCTATGCTGCAGCCGTGGCCGGCCGCCTGGCCGACGGGCAGCTGGGCGAAGAAGTCGACCTGCGTCCCGGCGACAACGACAGCGTGCTGGCGGCCATGGCCCGGGCACGCGGCAGCATACGTGGCCTGATGGACGAGATGCGCCGCATGTCTGCCGAGCATGACAAGGGCGATATCGACGTCGTCATCGATGCCGACAAGTTCACCGGCGACTATGCCACCGTCGCCCAGGGCGTGAACGACATGGTGAACGGTCACATTGCGGTGAAGAAGAAGGCGATGGGTTGCGTGGGCGAGTTCGGCCGCGGCAACTTCGAGGCCGAGCTGGAGAAGTTCC
>NZ_JAANBD010000013.1 GCF_011089885.1 Thioalkalivibrio sp. XN279
GGCGCCCTTCGTTCGGAAATCTTTATCTCACTCAGTGCGCCTTGCACGTCCCGGCCCCGCTGCCGAGTTGCAGGCGCGGTGTCCTGGTGGGGCACTGGGGCTTCGGGGGCGGCGCCGGCGGTCCGGGCTCGGCTCGGTAAACTGGCGGTCGGTTACGTCGCCATCCGTGTTCTTAATCCGGTCGATTCCGAGCCACGGCCGTTGCCGT
>NZ_JAANBD010000014.1 GCF_011089885.1 Thioalkalivibrio sp. XN279
AACCTGGCGTCCTTTGAGGTCAAGTTCATTGAGAACGGCGACACCAGCCAGGTGTACAACCTCGGGACCTACAGTGGCGTGACCGACCTGGGCAATGGCTGGCTGCAGGTATCGATCCCGATGAGCGATTTTGCGGCGACGATCGCCGGCAACCAGGGCTTCCTGCTCGGCCCGCTGGGCGGCCAGGCGGCGCCGTTCACGCTCCTGCTGACCGATATCGGCTTCACTGCTGCTGACGGTGGCATCATTCCCGACAATGTCGTGTACGCGACGGACCCGGGCGTGACTGAGGACCTGGCCCCTGCTGGCGTCAACAACTTCGGTTCCGGGGCGGTTTTCGACTTCGACTTCGC
>NZ_JAANBD010000015.1 GCF_011089885.1 Thioalkalivibrio sp. XN279
CGCCGCCGCCGCAACCTCGCCGGGGCCTTCGTCGCCGGCCAGGGCGCCGGCGGGCTGCGCCTCGCGATCGTGGATGACGTCTTCACCACCGGGTCCACGGCCGAGGGCCTGGCGCATGCGTTGCTCGACGCCGGCGCCGGCGGGATCGAGGTATGGACCGTGGCGCGCGGGGGCACCGCTCAGGCGGGCGCGTAGATGTAATGCAGCAGGATGCCGACGAAGACCACCATGCCGTAGTGGTGGTTGTTGAGGAAGGCGCGGAAACAGAGCTCGGGACGGCGGTCGCGGATGAGGCGCTGTTGCCACAGCGACAGCGCCGCGGCGATGGCCAGCGCGCCCAGGTACCAGGCGCCGAGGCCGGCCTGGCGACCGATCAGCCACAAGGCCAGCAACAGGAGCAGCTGCAGCACGCCGATGAGCAGCCGGTCCGCGGCGCCGAACAGGATGGCGGTGGAGCGCACGCCGAGCTTGAGGTCGTCCTCGCGGTCCACCATGGCGTACATGGTGTCGTACACCACGGCCCAGATGACGACGGCGATGAACATCAGCCAGGCGAGCTGCGGGACGGTACCGGTCTGTGCGGCAAAGGCCATCGGCACCGACCAGCCGAAGGAGGCGCCCAGCCAGATCTGCGGCAGGTGGGTGAAACGCTTGAGGAAGGGGTAGGCCACCGTGAGCACGGCCCCGGCCAGTGCCAGCAGCACGGTGAGCCGGTTCAGCGTCAGCACCAGGCCGAAGGCCACGGCGCCGAGCGCCGCCGCGAGCAACAGCGCTTCCAGCGGGGAGACCGCGCCGCGCGCCAGCGGACGATCGCGCGTGCGCTCGACATGGGGGTCGATGCCGCGGTCCGCGAAGTCGTTCATGACGCAGCCCGCCGAGCGCATCAGCACGACGCCGGCGACAAACACCAGCAGCACGTGCGGGTCGGGGCGCCCCTGGCCGGCGATCCACAGCGCCCACAGCGTCGGCCACAGCAGCAGCAGCGTGCCGATGGGCCGATCCAGCCGCATCAGCAGGGCATATTCCCGCAGCTGCGAGCCGAGGCGGCGCGGCAGGGCGCCCTGGCCTAGCGGTTCCTGCATCGGGTCAGGCCGGGGAGGAAGATCTCGTAGATCAGCAGCGGCCCGGCCGCCAGGCTGAAGCGTGAGCGCCGCGCCCAGATGGACGCCGGGCGGATGTCGCTGTCCTGCAGCGCCGGCATGAACAGCGGGTGGTTCGGGCTGACGCGCGCGAACTCGAACGCCGAGCGGCAAATGCCGTCGCGCTCCAGCAGCGCGTCCCCCAGGGGGCGGTCACCCAGGGCCTCGAGCCACGGCGTGCCGGCCAGCGTCGCCGACGGTATCAGCGTGGTCGCGCACACGCACAGGCTCTCGCCGCAAAACATGCGCACGCGCCGCGCGCGCGCTGACTCTCCCGCGAGCAGCCCGCGCGCGTCCTCAGGTATGGGCTCGCCGGCCTCGCCCAAGAGCTCGAGGCGGAATCCCTGCGGGCAGGCGGCACGCAGGCGCGAGGTCAGGGATCCCGGGTCGCGCATCCAGTCGCGCAGCCCGGCGTCCTCCGGCAGGGCCCCGCGAGCGCGCGCCGGCAGCCAGGCCAGGGGCTCGGCGAGGTTGTCGGGCCGCGCGGTAACAGGACTCTCGCTGCTCATGGGGCGGGGTGTCGCAGGGAACGGAAGAACATTATAGATGCCTTCTGCGATTCGTCAGACCTGGCCGTAACGCGTGGCCGCGCCGATCCACCTTCGCTCCAGGCCGGCCACCGTTTCCGGGTGGCGCTGCAACAGGGCGTCCGCGAGCTCTCGCACCTGGGGCATGAGCGCGGCGTCGCGCGCCAGGTCGGCCACCTTGAGCGCCAGCAGCCCGGTCTGGCGCACGCCGAGCACTTCGCCGGGCCCGCGCAACTCGAGGTCGGTGCGGGCGATGCGGAAGCCGTCGTTGGTCTCGCGCATCGCCGCCAGGCGCGTGGTCGCGGCGGGCGACAGCGGGGGCTTGTAGAGCAGCACGCAGGAGGAGTCGTCCGAGCCCCGGCCGACGCGGCCGCGCAACTGGTGCAGCTGGGCCAGCCCCATGCGCTCCGCGTTCTCGATGATCATCAGGCTGGCGCGCGGCACGTCGACGCCGACCTCGATCACGGTGGTGGCCACGAGCAGCTGGATCTCGCCGGCCTTGAAGGCGCGCATGACCTGCTCCTTACCCGCCGGCTTCATGCGGCCATGCACCAGCCCGATGGCCAGCTCGGGCAGCGTCTCCGCGAGCAGCGTCGCCGTGTCCTCCGCCGCCTGCGCCTGCAACTGGTCCGACTCCTCCACCAGCGGGCAGACCCAGTACGCCTGGCGCCCGGCGGCGCACGCCTCGCGGATCCGGGTGATGACCTCGGCGCGACGGGATTCCGGCATGGCCACCGTCCGCACCTCGCCGCGTCCCGGCGGCAACTCGTCGATCACCGAGGTGTCGAGGTCGGCGTAGGTCGCCATGGCGAGGGTGCGCGGGATGGGGGTGGCCGTCATCACCAGCTGGTGCGGGCGGCGGCCGGCGCGCGTCCCCTTGTCGGTCAGCGCCAGGCGCTGGTGCACGCCGAAGCGGTGTTGCTCGTCGATCACCGCCAGCGCCAGGCGCGCGAACTCGACGCCTTCCTGGAACAGGGCATGCGTCCCCACCGCGACGGCCGCCTCCCCCGAAGCGATGCGCGCGCAGGCGTCGCGCCGCTGTGCCGCCGGCAGCGAACCGGACAGCCAGGCCACGTCGACTCCGAGCGGTTCGAGCCAGGCGCGGAAATTGGTGTAATGCTGCTCGGCCAGCAATTCCGTGGGCGCCATGATGGCGGCCTGCGCGCCCGAGGCGACCGCCTGCAGGGCCGCGACCGCAGCCACCACGGTCTTGCCGCTGCCGACGTCGCCCTGCACCAGCCGCATCATGGGTTCGCGCGCCGCCAGGTCGCGGCGCACCTCCGCGACCACGCGGCGCTGGGCGCCGGTGAGCGTGAACGGCAGGCTGTCGATGAAGCGCTCGACCAGCGGCCCGCCGGGCAAAGGCCAGGCCGGCTTGCGGCGCGCCTGGTGGCGCAGCGCGCGCATCGCCAGCTGGTGCGCCAGCAGCTCCTCCAGCGCGAGTCGCCGTCGCGCCGGGTGGCTGCCGCCCTCGAGCGCGGCGAGATCCGCGTCGGGCGGCGGGTGATGCAGCAGGCGCAGGGCGTCGTCCAGCGACGGCAGGCCGCGGCCGGCCAGCGCGCCCGGCGGCAACAGCTCGGGCAGGGAATCGCCGAGCGCCCGCATGGCCATGCGCACGAGCTGGCGGAGGCGCGCCTGCGTCAGGCCCTCGGTGCCCGGGTACACCGGCGTCAGGGCCTCGTCCTCCGTGCCGCCGGGACCGTCGGCGCGCTGGTACTCCGGGTGCACGATCTCCAGTCCGCGCTGGCCCGCGCGTACCTCGCCGAAGCAGCGCAGTCGCGTGCCCCGGGCCAGCGACTCCTGCTGGCGCGCGTTGAAGTGGAAAAAGCGCAGCGTCAGCATGCCGGTGGTATCGCCGAAGGCGACCACGAGCATGGGGCGGCGCCGGCGCACGACTTCGGTCAGCAGCACCTCGCCCTCGATCACGGCGCGCTGGCCGGGGCGCAGCGCCCCGATCGGGAGCACGCGGGTGCGGTCCTCGTAACGCGCCGGCAGCAGCAGTACCAGGTCCTGCACCGTGCGGACGCCGAGCTTCTCCAGCCGGGCCGCCAGTGCGGGACCGACGCCGCTCAGCCGCGTGACCGGGTCCTCGGGCGCGACGGGCACGCGGCTGGCGGGCGCCTCAGCGCCCCTTCACCAGCACGGCGTCGACCTCGACGCGGGCGCCCTTGGGCAAGGCGGCGACCTGGACCGTGGCGCGCGCCGGATAGGGCGGATCCAGGACTTCTTCCATGACGCGGTTCACCACGGCGAAGTCGCCGAGATCGGTGAGGTACACCGTGAGCCGCACGGCCTCGCCGAGGCTCGAGCCCGCGGCAGCGGCCACGGCGGCGAGGTTGCTGAACACCTGCCGGACCTCGGCCTCGATGTCGCCCTCGACCAGCGTCATGGTGGCGGGATCGAGCGGGATCTGGCCCGAAAGCCACACGGTGCCGGCGCACTCGACGGCCTGGGAATAGGTCCCGATGGCGGCAGGGGCGCGGTCTGTAGCAATGGCATGGCGGGTCATGGCGTCTCCTTCAGGTGTTGGTGCGCGCCACCGACAGCACTTCCGGCATGGTGCGGATACTGCGCAGCACGCGCTCGAGCTGGTCCCGTCCGTCCACCTGCAGCAGGAAGATCAGCGACGAACTGTCGCCGTCGCGCTCCACCACCTGGACGTGCTCGATATTGGTTTCTGTCGAGGAAATGTTGGCGGCCACCGCGGCCAGCACGCCGAGCCGATTGTGCACCTCGGCGCGGATCTCCACCGGGAAGGTGCGGTTGAGCCGGCTTTCCCATTCCACGGCCACCCACTTGTCGGGCTGCTTGCGGAACTCGGCCAGGTTGCCGCAGTCCTCGCGGTGGATGACGATGCCGCGCCCTGCGCTGAGATAGCCGAAGATCGTGTCGCCGGGGATCGGGTGGCAGCAGCGGCCATAGGTCACGACCATGCCCTCGGTGCCGGCGATCACCAGCGGCGCGGCCTGGCCGGCGCCGACTTCACCGGAGTCGTCCGGCAGCAGGCGCCGCGCCACCAGTGCCGCCATGCGCTCCCCCAGCCCGATCTGCTCGTACAGCTCCTGCACGTTGTTGCAGCCGAGCAGCTCGAGCGTCGCCCGCATGCGTTCGTCCGGGACCTTGCGCACCGAGAGCTTGAACTCCCTGAGCGCGTTGTCCAGCAGCCGGCGCCCGAGTTCCGCGGCCTCGTGGTGCTGCAGGTTCTTGAGGAAACTGCGAATGGCGGTGCGCGCCTTGGCCGTGACCACGAAGTTCACCCACGCCGGGTTAGGCGAGGCGCCCCGCGCCGTGATGATCTGTACCGTCTGGCCGTTCTTCAGCGCCGTGCGCAAGGGTACCGGGCGACGGTCGATGCGCGCCGCCACGCAGCGGTTGCCCACGCCGGTGTGCACGGCGTAGGCGAAGTCCACGCAGGTCGAACCGCGCGGCAGGCGCACGATGTCGCCCTTGGGCGTGAAGACGTACACCTTGTCCGGGAACAGGTCGATCTTGACGCTCTCGAGGAACTCCTCGGAACTGCCGCCCTCCTCCATCTCCATCAGGCTCGACAGCCACTCGCGCGCCCGCACCTGCGGCTGGCCGGCCGCGGCGCTGCCGGTCTTGTACATCCAGTGGGCGGCGATGCCCGACTCGGCGACGCGGTCCATGTCCTCGGTGCGGATCTGTACTTCGCACGGCAGGCCGCCGGGGCCGAACAGCGTGGTGTGCAGCGACTGGTAACCGTTGACGCGCGGGATGGCGATGTAGTCCTTGAAGCGGCCCGGCATCGGCTTGTAGCACTTGTGCACGACGCCGAGGCTGCGATAACAGTCGTCCACCGAGTCGACGATGATGCGGATGCCGTAGACGTCGACGATCTCGCTCAGGGCGCGCCGCTTCTCGCGCATCTTGCGGTAGATGCTGTAGATGTGTTTCTCGCGGCCCGCCACGCGACCCTCGATCTCGGCCTCGCGCAGGCTTTCCTGGAAACGCTTGCCGATCTTCTGCAGCACCTGCTTCTGGTTGCCCTGCGCCTTTTTCAGGGCGCGTTCCAGGACGCGGTAGCGATGCGGGTACATGCAGCGGAAACCGAGATCCTCCAGCTCCAGCCGGATGGCGTTCATGCCGAGGCGGTTGGCGATGGGGGCGTAGATTTCCAGTGTCTCGCGTGCGATGCGGCGCCGTTTTTCCGGCGGCATGATCCACAGCGTGCGCATGTTGTGCGTGCGGTCGGCGAGCTTCACCAGGATCACGCGCATGTCGCCGACCATGGCGAAGAGCATCTTGCGGAAGCTTTCGGCCTGCGCCTCGGCGCGGCTGCGGAACTCCACCTTGTCCAGCTTGCTGACGCCGTCGACCAGTTCGGCGACTTCGGCGCCGAACATGGCGGCGATGTCCGCCTTGGGAACCCCGGTGTCCTCGATGACGTCGTGCAGCAGCGCCGCCATCAGCGTCTGGGCGTCGAGCCTGAGCTCGGCGAGGATCGTGGCGACCGCTACGGGGTGAGAGATGTAGGGTTCGCCGGAGTAGCGCTGCTGGCCCTCGTGGGCCTTGGCGGCGAACTCGTAGGCCTGCATGACCTGCGCGACCTGGTCGGCCGGCAGGTACTTCTCCATCCTGCGGTTGAGCCGGTCGAGCCCAATGGAGCGCTTCCTCTTAGGCAGCCGGGCCAGGAAGGAAGCGGCGTAGTCCACGGGCGCGGATCCTCCCTCTTCAGTCTCCCAGTGGCGGGATGGGACGGTCGAAGGGCTCGGGCTCGCGCATCACGGCGGCCGGCTCGGGCTCGTCGAGGATGTCCTTGCCAATGACGCCGTCGGCGATTTCACGCAGCGCCACCACCGTGGCCTTGTCGTTCTCCCACTCCAGGCTGGAGGGGGCGCCATTGGCGAGCTGGCGGGCGCGCCGGGCGGC
The DNA here is from genome assembly GCF_011089885.1 of Thioalkalivibrio sp. XN279. Classification (NCBI taxonomy): domain Bacteria; kingdom Pseudomonadati; phylum Pseudomonadota; class Gammaproteobacteria; order Chromatiales; family Ectothiorhodospiraceae; genus Thioalkalivibrio; species Thioalkalivibrio sp. XN279. The sequence continues at coordinate 6,557 of NZ_JAANBD010000015.1, forward strand.
GATCAGGACGAGGTCGAACAGGTTGTCGACGTTCTGCATGCAGTCTTCAACGGTAATACGGGCCATGGCGTTCTCTGCAGTCGAGGAAAGCCCCGGGTCTTCGGGGCGAGCGGTCCATAGTAACGGAATCGGCGCCGGCGCTGCCAGTACGGGCGCGCGGTCAGTCCAGCAGGGCGGCGATGACCGGCGCGAGCTCCGGGCGCCGGGCCCGGCTGGCTGCCCCGCGTCCTTGCACGATGTCGGCGAGGGCGTCCAGCGCGCGGCCAAAATCGTCGTTGACCACCACGTAGTCGAACTCGTCCCAGTGCGACATGTCGGCGGCCGCATCGGCGAGGCGGCGGCGGATCACCGCCTCCGTGTCCGTACCGCGGCCGCGCAGGCGGCGCTCCAGCTCGGCGCGCGAGGGCGGCAGGATGAATATGCCCGCCGACTCCGGCATCTGCGCCCGGACCTGCCGCGCGCCCTGCCAGTCGATCTCCAGCACCACGCCGTAGCCGTCGGCCAGCAACGCCTCGACCTGGCCCCGCGCCGTGCCGTAGCAGTTGTCGAACACCTGCGCATGCTCCAGGAAAGCGCCCTCGTCGAGCATGCGCGCGAAGGTCTCGCGGCTGACGAAGTGGTAATGCTGGCCGTCCTGCTCGTCCGCACGGCGGGGCCGCGTGGTGTAGGAGACCGAGAAACGCAGCTCGGGCTGGCGCTCCATCAGCGCGCGCACCAGCGAGGTCTTGCCGGCGCCCGAGGGCGCGGCGATGACGAAGAGGCGGTTTTCGGCCGCCTCATTCGACATTCTGTACCTGCTCCCGCATCTGCTCGATGAGCACCTTGAGCTCCACCGCGAGGCGCGTGGTGTGTGCGTCCACCGACTTGGAGCCGAGCGTGTTCGCCTCGCGGTTGAATTCCTGCATGAGGAAATCGAGCCGGCGGCCGTTGGCCTCGCCGGCGTCGCTGGACAGGATGCGCCGCACCTCGGCCACGTGCGCGGCGAGGCGATCCAGTTCCTCGTCCACGTCCATCTTGCCGAGCTGCAGCGCCAGTTCCTGTTCCAGGCGCTGCGGCTCGAACTCGACCTCGAGCCCCTCGAGCCGTTCCAGCAGGCGCGTGCGCAGGCCGTCGCGAATGTCGGGCAGCACGGCGCGCACCTCCTCTGCCAGCGCTGCGACGCCGGCGCAGCGTTCCGCCAGGGCCGCGGCCAGGTGTTCGCCTTCACGCCGGCGCGACGCGTCCAGCGCTTCCAGCGCCTCCGCGAGCGTCTGCGCTGCGAGCTCCGCCAGGGGTTCCATGTCGCGTTCCTGCTCGCGCACCACGCCGGGCCAGCGCAGGATGTCCATGGCGCCGGGGAGCGCCAGGTCGCCGTTGCGCTCGCGCACGCGCTGCGCCGCTTCCACGACGCGCGCTGCGAGCTCGAGATCGAGCGCAAGTTCGCGCCCCGTATCGGCGTGCCAGCCCAGGCGCAGGCTGGCGTCGATCTTGCCCCGCTTCAGCTGCGCGGCAACCTGCTGGCGGAAGCGCCCCTCGAGCGCCCGCAACTCCTCCGGCAAGCGCAACCCGATTTCCAGGTAGCGATGGTTCACGGCGCGAAGCTCCCAGGCGATCGTGCCCCAGGGCGCGTCGCGCTCGATGCGGGAGAAGCCCGTCATGCTGCGGATCATGGCTGCATATCCATGGCGCGGTGAGCGTATACTGGCCGGCCTCGCGCCCCAGTGAGCGGGCGCGTAGTCTAGCAGAAGGCCGGGGAAGGATTTGCGCTTCGAAACAGCCGAGATCAGTCTGCTCGGCGACCGCGAGGATAACCAGGATCGCGTCGCCATCCATGCTGGCGCGGGGGGTCTGCTCATGGTCGTCGCGGATGGCATGGGCGGGCACTCGGGCGGGGCCCTGGCCGCAGCGACCGCGGTGGACTCGCTGCGCGACAGCTACGCTGCGGCGGAGCCGGCTTTCGATGCGGCGAAATTCCTGCACGCGGCCATCGTGCGGGCGCACGACGCGGTGGTGGCCGTCGGCGAGGAGGTGGGCATCGGCAGCCGGCCACGCACCACCTGCGCCGTTTGCGTGGTATGCGACGGCGTCGCGACCTGGGCGCACGTCGGTGACACGCGGGTCTATTTTGCCCGCGACGGCGCGCTGGTGACCCGTACCCGCGACCACACGGCCATCGAGGCGCTGTTGCAGGACGGCCTGATCAGCGAAGACGAGATCCCCGGCCACCCCATGCGGCACTACGTCGAGTTCTGCCTCGGCGGCGCGCCCGAACGGCCGTTGATCACCCTTTCCGAGCCGGTGGCGCTGGTTCCCGGCGACTTGTTGCTGCTGTGTTCGGACGGCCTGTGGTCGGGCGCGGGTGATGCCATGCTCGCCGCAGGCCCGCAACAGGGCACGAGCCTCGCCGACTGGCTGTCGCGCACGGCGGGCCGGGCCGTGCGCGCCTGCACACCCTACAGCGACAACACCACGGCAGCCGCCCTGCGCGCGCTGGCGGATTAAAGGATCGACGCCATGAGCGAAATCTCCAGGCCGAGCAGCCGGCGCCCTGATGAATTGCGCCCGGTGCGCTTCCAGCGCGGCTACCAGGAGCATGCCGAAGGCTCGGTGCTGGTCGAGTTCGGTGCCACGCGCGTGCTGTGCGCGGCGAGCGTCGAAGAGCGCGTGCCGCCGTTCCTCAAGGGCAAGGGCCAGGGCTGGGTCACGGCGGAGTACGGCATGTTGCCGCGCGCCACCCACACCCGGAACCCGCGCGAGGCGGCGCGCGGACGCCAGGGCGGACGCACGCTGGAGATCCAGCGGCTGATCGGTCGCAGCCTCAGGGCGGTGCTGGACCTGCGCGCGCTTGGCGAGCGCACCATCACGCTGGACTGCGACGTCATCCAGGCCGACGGCGGCACCCGCACGGCCGCCATCACCGGCGCTTACGTGGCACTGGTAGACGCCATCGACAGCCTGCGGCGCAAGGGGCTCGGCAAGAACCCGGTGCACGGCCAGGTCGCGGCGGTCTCGGTCGGGATCTATCGCGGCATGCCCGTGCTGGACCTCGACTACGCCGAGGACGTCGAGGCCGAGACCGACATGAACGTGGTCATGAACGATGCCGGCGCTTTCGTGGAACTGCAGGGCACGGCCGAGGGCCACGCTTTCCATCGCGCCGAGCTGGACCAGCTGGTCGACCTGGCTGCGAGCGGCATCGGCGAGTTGCTGGCAATGCAGCGGGCCGCGCTGGAAGCATGAGCGTGACCCCGCGGCGCGTCGTGCTGGCCAGCGGCAACGCCGGCAAGGCCCGCGAAATAGGCGCCCTGCTCGCCCCGGCCGGCATCGAGATCCTGTCGCAGGCGGACTTCGGCCTCGAGTCCGCCGCGGAAACCGGCCTGACGTTCATCGAGAACGCCCTGCTGAAGGCGCGCCATGCGGCGCAGGGCAGCGGGCTGCCGGCCATTGCCGACGACTCGGGCCTGGTGGTCGACGCCCTCGGTGGGGCGCCGGGCATCCATTCCGCGCGTTATGCCGGCGGGGGCGGAGATGCCGCCAACATCGCGCGGCTGCTGGCTGCGCTTGACGGCGTACCGCCGGCGGAGCGCTCGGCCCGTTTCGTTTGCGTCGCGGTCTTCCTGCAGGGCCCCGCGGACCCGCTGCCGCTGGTGTGCCAGGGCGCCTGGGAGGGACGGATCGCGACTCGCCCGCGCGGCTCCGGCGGCTTCGGGTACGACCCGGTGTTCCTGCCGTTGGGTGACCAGCGCAGCGCCGCCGAGCTCGCGCCCGAGGAGAAGAACCGTTGCAGTCATCGCGGGCGCGCCTTCGCCGCGCTGCGGCTGCGGCTGTCCGGTTCCGCGCTAGCGGGCGACGCCGGCGCGGGTGCGTCGTAGGCGTGGGGCCGCTAGAGCGCCCGCCGCTGGGCGTCTACGTGCATCTGCCCTGGTGCGTGCGCAAGTGTCCTTACTGCGACTTCAACAGCCATGAGTTGCGCGGCGAGGCCCCGTTCGCCGCCTATGTGGACGCATTGCTCGAGGATCTCGGGCAGGACCTGCCGCTGGTCGAGGGCCGGGCCGTGCAGACCGTATTCTTCGGCGGCGGCACGCCCAGCCTCTGCCCGCCGGAACAGGTCGGGCGTTTCCTCGACGGCCTGGCGCGATGCCTGCCGGTCGCCACGGATGTCGAGGTGACGCTGGAAGCGAATCCCGGCGCTGTCGAGCGGGGCCGCTTCAGCGAGCTCGCCGCCGCCGGAGTGAACCGCATCTCGCTGGGCGTGCAGAGCTTCCAGCCCGCGCTGTTGCGGGCCATCGGCCGGATCCATGACGACCGCGAAGCGCTCGCCGCGATCGGCGAGCTCGCCGCCGCCGGCATCGACAACTTCAACATCGACCTGATGTACGGGCTGCCCGGCCAGTCCGTGCCGGATGCGGCGGCCGACCTGCGCCGGGCCCTGGAAGCGGGGCCGGCGCACCTGTCGCTGTACCAGCTCACGCTGGAACCCGGCACGGCGTTCTTCCGCCGGCCGCCGCAGCTGCCCGACGAGGACGCATGCTGGGAAATGGAGCGGGAGGCCGCGGACCTGCTCGAGGCAGCCGGGTTCCGGCGCTACGAGGTTTCGGCCTGGGCCCGCCCGGGGGCCGCCTGCCGGCACAACCTCAATTACTGGTTGTTCGGGGACTACCTCGGCCTCGGCGCAGGGGCACACGGCAAGCTGACCCTCGCCGACGGCCGGGTGTTGCGTCGGCGCCGCCGCCGCCGGCCCGCGGGCTGGCTCGAGGGCGAGCGCCTGGAGGGTGAGGAGTGGCCGGACGCCGATGCGCTGGTGTTCGAGTTCATGCTGAATGCGCTGCGGCTGGTGGAAGGGTTCAGTCTCGAGCTGTTCGCGCAGCGCACCGGCCTGGCGGCCGGGCGGGTCGGGCCGCGGCTGGAAGCCGCCCGCTCGCAGGGCCTGGTAGAGGAGCCGACGCCCGGTTTCTGGCGCCCGACGGCGCTCGGGCGCCGTTTCCTCAACGATCTCCAGGGCCGCTTCCTGCCCCCTGGGGAAGGCTGACGCGACAAGTACTTATGCACATCTGCCCGCCGTGGCCCGCGGTCCCCCGCTGTCGCCAAGGCAGCGCGCGCGGCGCATGCGGCAAGCCACGATGGCTTTGATGTAAGTTGCTGTTTTTGAAGCGATGAAGCGGGGTTGGTCAAATTCTGACCAAGTCGAGTCGCAGCGCAGTCGCGGCTGGGCGCAGGCGAGTCATCAAGCCGCCATACACAGAGTTATCCACAGCTTTTGTGGATAAGAATCAAAGGCGCAGGCGGGGAAGCGATTAGCACCGCGAACTTAAAGCCGTTCCTCATCATCGTGGTGCGACGCAACAGCGCTCCCGGCGGCGGCCGGGCCCGGCGGCGTGTGGCGGTGGCGCCGGGCGTTTCCCGGCAAAGGCTTGCCCGGGAGCGGCCCAGTCGCTATTATGGCGCGCTTTTCCACTCATGCCCGTTCCCGGAAGGCCGACCATGAAGCCGAACATCCATCCCGAGTACTCCGAGATCAAGGTGGTCTGCAGTTGCGGCAACACCTTCACCACGCGTTCCACGCTGGGCGAGGAGCTGCACGTGGAAGTCTGTTCGCAGTGCCATCCCTTCTACACCGGCAAGCAGAAGATCGTGGACACCGGCGGCCGCGTCGACAAGTTCCGTCGCAAGTACGGTGGCATGAGCGCCTGAGCGGGAAGGAACGACCGGACCAGGCTGGAAAGGGCGCCCTCGAGGCGCCCTTTTTGCATCCGCCGCCGGGACATGGCCACCCCCCTGGATTATAATTTCGGGTCCACCCGCGACCCCGAATCGTCACCACGCACCAGGAAGGCCAGCATGAGCGACAAGACCCTGACCATCGTCAGCGACACGGACGGAACACGGCTGGAGATGCCGGTTCGCAGCGGCACTGTCGGACCGGACGTGGTCGACATCGGCGCGCTCTACAAGCAGCTGGGCGTGTTCACGCTGGATCCCGGTTTTGTCTCCACCGCCAGCTGCGAGAGCGCGATCACCTACATCGACGGCGACGAGGGCGTGCTGCTGTATCGCGGCTACCCGGTGGACCAGCTCGCTGAGCGCAGCAGCTTCCTCGAGGTGGCGTACCTGCTGCTCAACGGCGAGCTGCCGACGCGCGGCCAGCTGGAGCACTTCACGCACATCATCACGACGCACACGATGATCAACGAGACGCTGCTGCGTCATTTCAACGGCTTCCACCACAACGCCCACCCGATGGCGATGCTGTCCTCGGTGGTGGGCTCGATGTCAGCCTTCTACCACGACTCGACGGACATCGAGAGTGCGCGCCACCGCGAGATCTTCGCCCACCGCATCATCGCCAAGATTCCCACGATCGCGGCTGCGGCCTACAAGCACTCCGTGGGCCAGCCCTTCATGTACCCGCGCAACGACCTGGACTACTGCAGCAACCTGCTGCACATGTTCTTCGCCGTGCCCTGCGACCAGTACCGTGTCGATCCGGTCGCCGCCGAGGCGCTGGACCTGCTGTTCATCCTGCACGCGGACCACGAGCAGAACGCCAGCACCTCGACCGTGCGCCTCGCGGGGAGCTCCGGCACCAATCCCTACGCCGCCATCTCCGCCGGTATCGCCACCCTGTGGGGCCCCGCGCACGGCGGCGCCAACGAGGCGGTGCTGAACATGCTGGAGAAGATCGGCTCGGTGGAGAACATCCCGAAGTTCATCGCCAAGGCCAAGGACAAGGACGACCCGTTCCGCCTCATGGGTTTCGGCCACCGCGTCTACAAGAATTTCGACCCGCGCGCCAAGTTGATCCGCACCATGTGCCACAAGGTGCTGAACCGTCTCGGCCATACCGACTCGCCGATGTTCGAGCTGGCGCTGCGCCTGGAAGAGATCGCGCTGGAAGATGAATACTTCATCGAGCGCAAGCTGTACCCGAACGTCGATTTCTATTCCGGCATCATCTATCGCGCGCTCGGCATCCCGACCTCGATGTTCACGGTGATGTTCGCCATCGCCCGCACCGTCGGCTGGGTCGCGCACTGGCAGGAAATGATTGTCGATCCGAAGCGGCGCATCGGTCGCCCGCGCCAGCTCTACACCGGCGCCGGCAACCGCGACTACGTCCCGATCGAGCGTCGCGGCAGCTGACCGGCGGCGGACGCTGCCGGCCTACTCGTCGAGCAGGCGCTCGATCTCGTCACGCCGCGCGCGGCGCATCGGTCCCCCGGAGACCGGGCACACGGGCGGCTGGCGCAGCGCCCGCTCCGGGAACACCACGGCCTCCACGGCGGCCCCGCCTAGGTCGAACGCGAAGCTCGGATAAAAGGCGTGCTCGCCATTGCCCAGGCGCAGGCGCCGCTCGCCTTCCTGGTAACGGATGCCGCGCTCGAGCAGCAGGAAGGCCACCTGTTCCGGGGCCTCTGCGAACAGGTGCAGCGAGACGTCGCTGTGTGGTGTCGCGGTGCCTGCCAGCACCGGCCCGACCAGGCGCGGGCTGAAGCGCTCGAGCAGCCGCATCGCGCGCAACGCCTCCGCGCGCAGCGCGCGCAGGTTGTGCTCGTGCCCGGCCCCCTCGAAAAGGCGCTGCTGCGCAGCCAGCGCGTCGGCGATCTCCTGGTTGGCGGGCAGGGCCTGGCGGTCGACCACGCCGAGCCGGTCGGCGGCCTTGCGTTTCGCGAGCAGGAAGTCGCGCACCCCCTGCTCCCGCATGATGCGCGCCGCTTCCTCGGCGACCCGCGCCCGTACTTCGCCTGCCCTGGATGTGGAGCGTCGCGCCATCTGCGTGCTCAGAACAGGGGCTCGTCGTCGCGGCGGGACTCTTCCGGGTAGCGCTCTTCGCCCGGGTCCGGCGCCGTCGGCGCATTGCCCACGCGGAAGGTCTCGAATATCGCGCCGGGATCGCCGGCGCGCGCGAGACGGCCGGTGTCCGGGGAAATGCGCACGCTCACCAGTCCCGGGGGCTGTTCCAGCCGGCTCGGCGGGCTGCCCTCCAGCGCCGGCCCCATGAAGTCGATCCACATCGGCAGCGCCGTCGAGCCGCCGGTCTCGCCGCGGCCCAGTGAGCGCTCCTGGTCGAAGCCGATCCACGCCGTCGCCACCAGGTCGCCGTTGTAGCCGGCGAACCAGGTATCGCGGCCATCGTTGGTGGTGCCCGTCTTGCCGGCGAGGTCGCTGCGGCCGATGGTGCGGGCACGGGTTCCCGTGCCGCGCCGCACGACGTCCTCGAGCATGTCGCCTATGATCCATGCGTTGCGCGCTTCCACGGCGCGCGGCGGCTGTTCCAGCGCCACCGGTGCGAGCGCGTCGTCGCCCGCAGCTTCCGCTTGCCCCGCTTGCCCCGCCGGTTCAGTCGGCCCGGTCGGAACGGCTGCATCCGCCTCTTCGAGCAGCGCCAGCTCGCAGTCCGGGCAGGCCCACAACGGCTGCGCCGTGTACAGGAGCGCCTGGTCCGGGCCGTAAATCCGGTCGATGAAATAGGGCTCGACCCGGAACCCCCCGTTGGCGAAGGCCGCATAGCCGGCCGCGAGCTGCAGCGGCGTGACGTCGCCGCTGCCCAGCGCCAGCGTCAGGTTGCGCGGCATCGTCTCCGGAGCGAAGCCGAAGCGGCTGGCATGGTCGACGGTGAAATCGATGCCGACCTGTTCCAGCAGGCGGATGGAAACCAGGTTGCGCGACTGGACCAGCGCCTCGCGCAGTCGCATGGGTCCGTAGAAGCGGCCGGTGTAATTCTGCGGCCGCCAGGTGTCCTCCAGCCCCGGATCGTCGTACACCACCGGGGCATCGAGAATGACCGTGGCGGGGGTCAGGCCGCGCTCCAGCGCGGCGGAATAGATGAACGGCTTGAAGGCCGAGCCGGGCTGCCGGCGCGCCTGGGTTGCGCGGTTGAACTTGCTGAACTCGAAGTCCAGCCCGCCGGCCAGCGCGACGATGGCGCCGTCATGCGGATCCACCGCCACGACTGCGCCCTGCGCCTCGGGCACCTGGCTGAGGGCCCAGGCACCGGCTTCGGGACGCAGCAGCACGACGTCGCCCGGCGCGAGGACATCGGCGGGCGATTCCGGCGCCGGCCCGCGCCGGTCGTCGTCGATGAACGGACGCGCCCAGCGCATGCTCTCGAACGGCACGCGCACGGGGCCCGCGCCACGGAGCAGGACCTCGGCTCCTGCGTCGTCGACGGCGAGCACCAGGCCGGCACGCAGGCCCGCCGGTTCCGGATAACCCTCGAGCAGCGCCGCAACGGACTCGGTGTCGGCCGGCACCTCGCCGAGGCGCGCGAGCGGGCCGCGATAGCCGTGGCGCTCGTCATAGCGCCGCAAGCCGGAGCGCACCGCAGCCTGGGCCAGCGGCTGCAGGCGGCTGTCGATACTCGTGATCACCACGTAGCCGCGCGTGTAGGCCTCGGGACCGAAACGCTCCAGCATCGACTGGCGCGCCATCTCGGCAACCCACGGCGCCGTGAGTTTTACCTGGGCGCCATGGATGCGGGACACGATCGGCTCCGCCAGCGCGGCCTCCATCTCCGCGGCATCGATGACTCCCGTCTCCACCATGCGCCGCAGCACGTACGCTCGCCGCTGGCGCGCGCGTTCCGGGTTGGTGACGGGATTCTCGACCGAGGGCAGGCGGCCGATGCCCGCGATCAGCGCGATCTCGCCGGTCGTCAGGTCCCGCACGGGCTTGCCGAAATAGACTTCAGCCGCAGCACCGACGCCGTAGGCGCGCTGGCCGAGGAAGATCTTGTTGAGGTACAGCTCGAGGATCTCTTCCTTGGACAGGGAGCGCTCCATCTGCAGCGCGAGGAATATCTCGCGCACCTTGCGGGAGATGGTCTTCTCGCGGCTGAGGAAGAAATTGCGCGCCACCTGCATGGTGATGGTGCCGCCGCCCTGGGCGGGCTCGCCGGTCAGCGCCACGGCCACGGTCGCGCGCACCAGGCCCTGCCAGTCCACGCCAGGATGCTCGAAGAAGCGGTCGTCCTCGGCGGCGAGGAAAGCCTGTCTCAGCTTGAGCGGGGTGTCCTCGAGCACGAGAGGGATGCGGCGCTGTTCACCGAACTCGGCCAGCAGCAGCCCGTCCCGCGAGTAGACCCGCATGGGCACCTGCAGCTGCACCTCCCGCAGTGTTTCGGGATCGGGCAGGCTCGGCGCCACATAGTAATAGGCGCCGATCACGGCCAGGGCGAGGCCGACCAGGGCCGTCGATGCGAGGGCAGCGAGGCCAAAGGCGAGGCGCAACAAGATTCTCATCGGGCGAAGCGGGTGACTTGCCTTTTATCGGGGCGGTCAGAATACTAACATCTTGTTCAAAGCGTCCTGAAAGGGCGTCGCCGCCAGGAGCACAGCGCAGGAGGCGCTGGCCGGAGCGGCATGAACTTCGCTGTGGGGGCAGCCGCTTGAGTGCAACAGACGCTCGCCAGGGACACTGCAGGCTGATGCGATCCGCGGCCCGGACAGGCGTTCGGGCATGGCGTGAAGCGGCCTTGCCCGCCGTTCCTCCGGCCCCCGCCCCATCTTATGTAATATGCGAAGCCGTGACTCGGATCACGGATTCCCGGCAGCCATGTCCGGCAATGTTCGAGGGCGCCTCGTCGCCCGGATCGCAGCCGGTAGTCCATGCGCCATTGCATTACTTAATGTCGTAGTCTATCTTCGCCCTCCAAGCCCCGGATGCAAAAGGAAATTTAAAGTGCTCTTCGGGAGATCCGCCAAGCCCCTGCTGGGGTTGGACATCACGACTTCCTCAGTGAAGCTCATCGAGCTGTCGAAGTCCGGGGAAAACTACCGCGTCGAGGCATTCGCGGCCGAGGCCACGCCGATCAACGCGGTAAACGAAAAGGCGATCGTCGACGCCCAGGTGGTGGGTGACGCCGTGCGCCGCGCGGTGAAGCGCTCCGGCGCCCGCTCCCGCGACGCCGCCGTCGCCATCAGCGGCGACGCGGCCATCACCAAGACGATCCAGTTGCCGGCGAGCTTCAACGAGAACGAGCTCGAGGGCCAGGTCGCGCTGCAGGCCGACCAGTACATCCCGTTCCCCATGGAAGAAGTGAGCTACGACTTCGAGGTGATCGGTCCGAACGAGGCCGACCCGGAGATGCTCGACATCCTGCTCGTCGCCACGCGCACGGAGAACGTGGAACAGCGCCAGGCAGCGGTCGAAGCCGCCGGGCTGAAAGCGGTCCTCGTCGATGTCGAGGCCTTCGCGGTCGAGAATGCCTGCATGCTCCTGCGCCACCAGATGCCCGAAGAGGGCATCGGCCACAACATTGCCGTGATCGACTTCGGCGCCAGCAGCACGACCTTCAGCGTCCTGCGTGACCTGAAAGTGCGTTACACGCGCGACTTCGCCTTCGGCGGACAGCAGCTCACCGAGGAGATCATGCGCACCTACGGCCTGACGCTGGAAGAGGCCGGGCGCGCCAAGAAAGAGGGCGGGTTGCCCAGCAACTACGAGCCCGAGATCCTCGAGCCCTTCATCGACGACATGACCCAGCAGGTCAGCCGTTCGTTGCAGTTCTTCCTCGCCTCCGGGACCAACCGCGAGCAGCCGGAGCAGATCCTGGTCTGCGGCGGCTGCGCCAACATTCCCGGCGTGGCCGATGTCATCTCCAGCCGGGTGGGCATCCCGACCCAGGTCGGCAACCCGCTGGGCATGATGAAGATTTCCTCCAAGGCCCGCTCGCAGGGCGTGATGAAGGACGCCACCGCCCTGCTCACCGCGTGCGGGTTGGCACTCAGGAGCTTTGACTGATGCCGCGCATTAACCTATTGCCCTGGCGCGCCGAGCTACGCAAGCAACGCCAGAAGAACTTCGCGCTCGCCTCGCTGGCCGCCGTGGTGGTGGGGGCGCTGATCATGCTGCTGGTCAACATCTACCTCCAGGGGCGGATCGATTACCAGAATGCGCGCAACCAGCGCCTGCAGCAGGAGATTGCGCGGCTCGACAACGAGATCAAGGAGATCCGCAACCTGCGCCTGCGCAAGGAGCGACTGCTGGCCCGCATGGCCGCGATCGACGACCTGCAGCGTGCGCGCCCGGAGGTGGTCTATCTCTTCGACCAGCTGGTGGCGGTGATGCCCGAGGGCGTGTTCCTGACCGAGTTCAGCCAGAACGGCCGCAACCTCAACATGCGCGGCATGGCGGAGTCCAGCACCCGCGTCTCGGCGCTAATGCGCAACATCGCGGACTCGCCGCACCTGGGCGACCCGCGCCTGCAGGTGGTGCAGTCGGGACAGAACCAGCGCGGCACGCCCCAGGGCGCCGCCGGGCGCCGTGCGCAGTTCGGGCTGGGGGCGCGGCAGCTCAGCAGCACGGGTGACGAGGAGGTGCAACAGTGAACTACCTGGAGCAACTCCGCACGCTGGACATGAAGGACATCGGCCGCTGGCCGTTGTTGTTCCGCGCGGTCGCCGTGGCCCTGATCTTCCTGGTGGTCTCCGTCGGCGGGACCTATTACTTCGTGTGGAAGAACAAGATTCCGCAGCTCGAGCAGGTCGAGCGGCAGGAAACCGACCTGCGCGCGACTTTCGAGAGCCGCCAGCAGCTCGCCGCCAACCTCGAGGCCTACCAGGCCCAGCTGGCGGAGGTCGAGCAGACTTTCGGCGCCATGCTGCGCCAGCTGCCGGGCGAGACCGAGGTGCCCAGCCTGCTGGTCGACATTTCCCAGACCGGGCTTGCGGCCGGGCTGGAAGAGCGACTGTTCCAGCCGATGGCCGAGGTGAGCCGCGAGGCCTACAGCGAGCTGCCGATCAAGATGCAGGTGGTGGGCACGTTCCACGAGCTGGGTAATTTCGTCAGCGGCGTGGTGGCGTTGCCGCGCATCGTCACCCTGCATGACATCCGGCTGAAGCCGGAGCAGCAGCGCGACGGCCAGGGAGGAGGACGCCTGGTGATGGATGTCACCGCGAAAACCTACCGCTATCTCGAAGACGAGGGTGGCGGGCAATGAGCATGCGCAAGAGAACATTCCTGCTGCTGGCGGTCATCGGCGCTGCGGTGTCGCTCGCGGGCTGCTCGCGCAGCATGTCCGACCTCGACCAGTACATCGCCGAAGTCAACGCGCGCCCCGGCGGGCCGATCGAGCCGCTGCCCGAGATCAAGACCTACGAGGTCGTCGCCTACGAGCGCGGCGACGCGCGCTCGCCCTTTGTGCCCGACCTGCCGACAGCCGGCCCGGACGACGACGGCGTGCGGCCCGACGCGGACCGCAAGCGCGAATTCCTGGAGGGTTTCCCGCTCGACACCCTCCGCATGGTCGGCACCTTGTACCAGGACGGGCAGCTGTTCGGGCTGGTGCAGACGAGCGACCGGCTCATCCACAGGGTCGTCGTGGGCAACTATCTCGGCCAGAACGACGGCCGAATCATTTCAATCACCGATTCCTCCATCCAGCTGGTGGAGATTATCCCGGACGGCCTCGGCGGCTACACCGAGCGTGCCGCCTCCATCAGTCTGGGTGAGACATGAATCTCGGGGAGAAGCTAGCAATGATGCGCGATCACAGGCGGAGCAACAGGATGGACACAGTCCCGGCGAGGTCGCGCCGTGCATGGTGGGCACTTGCTGCCGCGCCCTTGTTATGGCTCGGCCTTTCCGTCCAGGCGGCGGAGGGGCTGGAGCTCACGGATCTCGAGGTCAGCACGCTGCCGGGCAACCGCGTGGTGCTGACCATGGTGACCAACGGACCGGCGCCCGAGCCGCTGTCCTTCACCATCGAGGATCCGGCCCGGATCTCGCTGGACCTCCCCGGCGTCACCCTCGGTTCGGCCGAACGCCGGCGTGAAATCAAGCGCGGCGTGCTCGACACCGTCATGCTCGCCGAGGCCCAGGGCCGCACCCGCGTGGTGCTCAACCTCGACGTGATGGTGCCGTACGAGACCAGGGTCCAGGGCGACCGCATCATCGTCACGCTCGGCGAAGCCGGGCGCCAGGCCGTCGCCCAGGCGCCGAACAGCGTGTTCGGCCAGCCGTCGGGTGCCGCCGCCAGCCGCAGTTCCGGCGACATCACCGGCATCGATTTCCGCCGCGGCGCCGACGGCGCCGGCCGTGTCATCGTGTCCCTCAGCGACCCGACCATGTCCGTCGACATCCGCGACGAACTGGAGCGCACGGTGGTCGAGTTCCGCAATGCCTCCTTGCCGGACTCGCTCCTGCAGAGCCTCGACGTGCTCGATTTCGCCACCCCGGTGGAGACCATCGACAGCGTCCGCTTCCCGGGCGGCGCGCGCCTCGTCATCAAGGTGGGCGGCGAGTACGAGCGCCTCGCCTACCAGGCCGAAGACCGCCTCAACATCGAGTTCCGCCCGGTCGAGAAGCAGGACCCGACCGAGTTCGGCGTGTTCGACGAGCGCAAGGAATACACCGGCCAGCGCCTGACGCTGAACTTCCAGGACATCGAAGTGCGCGCCGTGCTGCAGCTGCTGGCCGAAGTCAGCGGCCTCAACGTGGTGGTCAGCGACTCCGTGGCCGGCAGCGTCACGCTGCGGCTCGACAACGTGCCGTGGGACCAGGCGCTGGATATCATCCTGGCCACCAAGGGCCTGGACATGCGCCAGGTCGGCAACGTGATGCTGGTCGCGCCCGCCCCCGAGATCGCGGCGCGCGAGCGCGCGGAGCTGGCGGCGAAGCAGGACATCCAGCAACTGGCCCCGTTGCGCTCCGAGTTCCTGCAGGTGAATTACGCCAAGGCCAGCGATCTTGCGGCTCTGCTGAGCGGCGGCCAGGGCAGCGCCAGCTCCTTGCTCTCGGAGCGCGGCAGCGTCAGTGTCGACGAGCGCACCAACACGCTGCTGGTCTACGACACCGCAGAGCGCATCTCCGACGTGCGTCGCCTGGTGGCGGCGCTGGACATCCCGGTGCGCCAGGTGCTGATCGAGTCCCGCATCGTGGTCGCCAACGACGACTTCAGCCGCGAGCTGGGCGTGCGCATGGGCGCCACCTACGTGCGCGAAAACGGCGACGACGGCGTCATCTCGGTGACCGGCTCCGGACAGGGTAACGACACCATCGTCGGTTCGGCGAACGATAACCTGAACAACACCGGCAACGCTTTCCCGGTGACCCTGCCGACGCTGGACAACCGCTACAACGTCAACCTGCCGGTGGGCGACGCGGCCGGCCGCATCGGCCTGGCGATCCTGGGCTCGGATTACCTGGTGGATCTCGAGCTGTCCGCGGCGCAGGCCGAGGGGCGCGGCGAGATCGTCTCCAGCCCGCGCGTCATCACGGCGAACCAGAAAGAGGCCTCGATCGAGCAGGGTGTCGAGATTCCCTTCCAGGAGTCCTCGGCCAGCGGCGCGACCGCCACCCAGTTCAAGCAGGCGGTGCTGAGCCTCACGGTGACGCCGCAGATTACGCCGGACGACCGCATCATCCTCGACCTGGAAGTGACGCAGGACACCGTCGGCGAGTTCGTGCCCAGCGGCACCGGTGGCCTGGTGCCGAGCATCGACACCCGCCGCATCATGACGCAGGTCCTCGTCAACGACGGCGAGACCGTGGTGCTCGGCGGCATCTTCGAGACCGAGCGTCGCGACGAAGAGACCAAGGTGCCGCTGCTGGGCGACATTCCCGGCCTCGGCAGGCTGTTCAAGCGCACCAACTCGGTGTCGAACAAGCGCGAACTGCTGATCTTCGTGACGCCGAAGATATTGCGTGAGGGAAGCAACATCTACTGACCCCGGAGTACCCTCCGGACACATGCCCGGGCCCGCGCAGGCGGACCCGGGCATGTGCGTTTACCGGCGACGCCCATGACCATTCCGAACGTTTTCCTGGTGGGTCCGATGGGCTCTGGCAAGAGCGCCGTCGGCCGGCAGCTCGCGCGCATGCTGCGGCGGGTGTTCCACGACAGCGATGCCGAGATCGAGCAGCGCACCGGCGTGGACATTCCCTTCATCTTCGAGAAGGAGGGTGAAGAGGGCTTCCGGCGGCGCGAGCGCGAGGTCATCGACGATCTGACGAGCCTCGACGGCATTGTGCTCGCCACCGGCGGGGGTGCGGTGCTCGACCCGGAGAACCGCGGGGTGCTGGCGTCGCGCGGCCTGGTCGTATACCTTGAGGCCTCCGTGGAGCAACAGCTCGAGCGCACCCGGTTGTCCAGCCACCGGCCACTGCTCGAAACCCCGGATCCGGCGGAACGCCTGGCTTCCCTGATGCGGCAGAGGGAACCCCTTTACCGCGAGCTCGCAGCCCTGGTGGTGCACACCGACGGGCGCGTGGTGCGGGAGGTGGCGCAGGAGATCCACCGCAAACTGGTGCACGAGAACAGTAGTAACTGAGACCCGCGATGCATGCCCTGAACGTGCCACTTGGAGCCAGGTCGTACCCGGTAATCATCGGCCGCAGTATTCTCAGCCGGGGCGACCTGCTGGCGCCCTACATCGACGGTCGCCAGGTGTTCATCGTCACGGATTTCAACGTGGCGCCGCTCTGGCTCAAGCCCCTGCGCAGCGCGCTCGCAGACTACGAGGTGGCGGTGCACACCTTGCCTCCCGGCGAGAGCGAGAAGAACCTCGATACCCTGGCGGTGCTGCTGGACGTGCTCGCTGAGAACCACTTCAATCGCGACGCGACCGTGCTTGCCCTCGGCGGCGGCGTGGTCGGCGACGTGGCCGGATTCACTGCTGCCTGCTGGCAGCGCGGCATCGGTTTCGTGCAGATCCCCACCACGCTGCTGGCCCAGGTGGATGCGGCGGTAGGCGGCAAGACCGCGGTGAACATTCCCGCCGGCAAGAACCTGGTCGGTGCATTCCACCAGCCGAACGCCGTGATCATCGACACGGCGACGCTGTCGACGCTGGGGCGCAAGGAGTACTGCGCCGGGCTGGGCGAGGTGGTCAAGTACGGCCTCGGCCTCGACGCCGGCCTGTTCGAGTGGCTCGAAGACAACCTCGACGCGGTCATGGATCGCGATCCCGAGACCCTTGAGCGCATTACCTACTGGTGCTGTGCCCTCAAGGCGGCGATCGTCGCCGAGGATGAACGCGAGGCGGGCCGGCGGGCCCTGCTGAATCTGGGCCATACCTTCGCCCATGCCATCGAGACCGGGATCGCCATGGGCTCCTGGCTGCACGGCGACGCCGTGGCCGTGGGCCTGGTGATGGCCACGAAGCTGGCGGCCCGGCTGGGCATGGTCGAGCCGGGGCTGGTGGAACGCGTCGAGGCATTGCTGCAGGCCGCCGAGCTGCCGACGCGCCCGCCGCCGATCGGCGCGGCGCGGATGAAGTCGCTCATGGCGCTGGACAAGAAGATCGCCGGCGGCAAGCTGCGGCTGGTGCTGCCGGATGCTCTGGGCAGCAGCCGCGTGGTCACGGACGTGCCCGACGCCGAGCTGGACGCCGTACTGGCGCTGGCAGACGGCCCGTGAGCGAAGGCCTGGCGCCGTGGGCCACCTGCGAGACACACTCGCGGGGGCGGCGCCACCCCGAGCCGCCGCCGCGCTACCGCGGCGAGTACCACCGCGACCGCGACCGCATCATCCATTCCACGGCCTTTCGCCGCCTGGTGTACAAGACCCAGGTGTTCGTCAACCACGAGGGCGACCTCTACCGCACGCGGCTCACGCATTCGCTGGAGGTGGCGCAGATCGCCCGCACCGTGGCGGGGGCGCTCGGGCTGAACACGTATCTCACCGAGGCCATCTGCCTGGCGCACGACCTGGGCCACACGCCCTTCGGCCACGCCGGCCAGGAGGCGCTGAACCGCTGCATGGCCGACTACGGCGGCTTCGAACACAACCTGCAGTCGCTGCGCGTGGTGGACGAACTGGAGGAAAAGTACGCCGAGTTTCCCGGGCTCAACCTGATGTTCGAGACCCGCGAAGGTATCCTCAAGCATTGCTCGCGGCGCAACGCCCGCGACCTGGGCGAGCTGGGCCGGCGCTTCCTCGAGGGCTTCCAGCCCAGCCTGGAAGCCCAGCTGGCGAATGTCGCCGACGAGATCGCCTACAACAACCACGATGTCGACGACGGCCTGCGCGCGGGGTTGCTGCACACGGAGGAGCTGCGCGAGGCCGAGCTGTTCCGGGAACAGCACGACGCCGTGCGGGCAAGGTGGCCGGAACTGGCCGGGCGGCGCCTGGTGCACGAGATCGTGCGACGCATGATCGGCCGCGTGGTGGAAGACCTGGTGGAGGGTTCGCGCGCGGCGCTAGAGGCGGCAGCGCCGGATTCGGCTGCGGCCGTGCGCCATGCGGGCGCGCCGCTGATCCGCTTCACGCCCGGGATCGGCGCCGCGCACGACGCGCTGAAACGCTTCCTGCGCGCGCGCCTGTACCGCCATAACCGCGTCATCCGCATGACCACCAAGGCGCAGCGCACCGTCACCGAGCTGTTCGACGCCTTCATGGACGAGCCGCGGCTGCTGCCCGAGGACCATGCGCGCGAGGCCGAGCGCAAGGAGGCGGCGCAGGGCAAGGCGGGCCGGGCGCGGGCGGTGGCGGACTACATCGCCGGCATGACCGACCGCTTCGCCATCGTCGAGCACCAGCGCCTGTACGATCCCGGGGCCGGTACCTGAGGTTCGCCCCCGTCGGCGTCGCGGGCCGACTGCGGGCTTCACGGACGCTGGGCCCCGGCCGGTCAATGCTAGAATCGCGGGCCGATCAGACGGCCGGAACAACGATGAACCACAAGAACATCCCTGCCGCGGAACGGCTCATCTTCGCCCTCGACGTCCCCGATGCCCAGCGCGCCCGCGCGCTGGTGGAGACCCTTGGCGATGCCGTCCGCTTCTACAAGATTGGCCTCGAGCTGCTCATGGCCGGAGGCTACTTCGAGCTGCTGGACTGGCTCGCGGCGCGCGACAAGCGCATTTTCGTCGACCTCAAGTTCTTCGACGTGCCGGCGACCGTCGGGCGCGCCGTGGCGCGGCTGAACGACCGCGGCGTGACTTTCTGCACCGTGCACGGCAACCAGGGGATCATGGAAGCGGCCGCGGCAGCGAAGAAGGACGTCAAGGTGCTGGCGGTCACGGCCCTGACCAGCCTCGACCGCGGCGACCTCGAGGACATGGGCTTCCAGTGCGACGTGCCCGAGCTGGTGTTGTCGCGCGCGCGCCGCGCGCTCGAGGCCGGCTGCGACGGCGTGGTGTCTTCCGGTCTCGAGGCGGCCCGCCTGCGCGAGCACCTGGGCCCGCGCCTGATGGTCGTCACGCCGGGCATCCGCCCGGTGGAGAACCGGCCGGTCGACGACCAGAAGCGCGTCGTCACGGTCGACCAGGCGTTCGCGCTGGGCGCGGACTACATCGTCGTGGGCAGGCCCATCCGGGACGCTGCCGATCCCCGGGCCGCGGCGGAAGCCATCCAGGCCAGCATTGCAAAGGCAACAAGCGCATGACTGCAGAACTGAAGAACGACCGTTTCCTCCGTGCCCTGGCCCGCGAGCCGGTGGACCGCACGCCGGTGTGGATGATGCGCCAGGCGGGCCGCTACCTGCCGGAGTACCGCGCCACCCGCGCCAAGGCCGGGAGCTTCGTGGCGCTTTGCCAGAACCCCGAGCTGGCCTGCGAGGTCACGCTGCAGCCGCTGGAACGCTACCCGATGGATGCCGCGATCCTGTTCTCCGACATCCTCACCGTGCCCGACGCCATGGGCCTCGGGCTGCACTTCGAGACCGGCGAAGGGCCGCGTTTCGAGCGCACCATCCAGACCCAGGCCGACGTCGACGGGCTGGCCAGCCCCGACCCCGAGCAGGAGCTGCGCTACGTCATGGATGCCGTGCGCACCATTCGCCGCGAGCTCGGCGGGCGCGTGCCGCTGATCGGCTTCTCCGGCAGCCCCTGGACCGTGGCGACCTACATGGTCGAAGGCGGCACCAGCAAGAACTTCAGCCGCATCAAGGGCATGCTCTACGACCAGCCGGCCGTGCTGCACAGCCTGCTGGAGCGCGTCACGACCACGACGCTGGCCTACCTCAATGCCCAGGTCGCCGCCGGCGCCCAGGCCGTGATGGTGTTCGACACCTGGGGCAGCATCCTCACGCCGAAGACCTACCTCGACTTCTCGCTGGCCTACATGCAGCGCATCGTCGACGGCCTCACGCGCGAGGCGGGTGGGCGCAAGGTCCCGGTGGTGCTGTTCACCAAGGGCGGCGGACCGTGGCTGGAGATCATGGCGGAGACCGGGTGTGACGGGCTCGGCGTGGACTGGACCACGGACCTTTCCGAGGCGCGCGCCAAGGTCGGCGACAAGGTGGCGCTGCAGGGCAACCTCGACCCGGCCGTGCTCTACGCTTCGCCTGACGTCATCCGCGAGGAAGTGCGCCAGGTGCTGGAGAGCTACGGCCGCGGCCCCGGCCACGTCTTCAACCTCGGTCACGGCATTCACCCGGAGGTGAAGCCGGAACATGCCGGGGCGATGATCGAGGCGGTGGTCGAGCTCAGCCCGGCCTTCCACGACTGAGCGGCGCTCCTGCGCACGGCGCGGGCCTTGGCCCCTGCCCGCGGCCGGGGCATTGCATGGTCCTTCTCACTTGGAAGTCTTATGCCGCTCGAAGGACCATGCAATACCCCGGCCGCTACGCATGGGGCGCCCGCCGCGTTGCAGGTGCAAGGCCGGGTTGTCTGCCGATGTCGGCAGGCCGGCCTCTGAGGCTGCGGCGGCAAGCCGCGCCCGACCCGGTGAGTGAGCGCGGCGACCCAGGCGTGACATCGCCGCGCTGGTCACGGGTCTGGCACGGTCCTGTCCCGTTTCCATGTGTAGCCCGGTCCGCGTGCGCCCGGGCCTATGACCTGTACCCGTCGCAGCGGCCGGGGCATGACAGGGTCCTGCGAGCGGCATAAGAATTCCAAGTGAGCAGGACCCTGTCATGCCCTGGCCGCGGACAGGTCTTACACGCGAGGCGGAGCGCGGACAGGCCGTCAGCCGTGCGCCGGATCCCCGGGCGGCGCCCACGAGTCCACCGGTTCTTCCGCCAGGATCGACTCCATGATGGCGGTCTCGCGCGACATGATGGTGGCGATGAACTCGTCCGAGCCTTTCATGGCGCGGAAGGCGATGAAGCCGCGCTCGATGAACATGTGCAGGTCGAGCAGCCCGGCCATCTGTGCCGGGCCGTGCGCAAGCTTGACTGCGCTGTAGATGAAGGGCTTGAAGACGATGCTGTCCAGGGACTGGCCGACCTCGTGCACGATGCTGATCTGGCGCCGGCGCGCCTCGATATTGCCGCAGCGCCGGTACGCCTCGGCGTAACTGGCGGCGTCCAGCCCGTTCTTCAGGCCCATCTCGCCCCACAGCATGGCCACCATGTCGAGGTCGAGTTCCTGGCTGATGGCGTGCAGCTCGATGCCGATGCTGATGGTCATCAGCGCCGCGCCGGGCATGACCTTGGACATGATGGGATAGACGCGCTCGACGCCCTCGTCGCGCGCCGAAAAGTCCTTGTCGCCGTAGAGGTCGTTGAGGAAGAACTCGACCGCCTTGCGGTAGCGCGAGGTCTCCAGCAGGTCGCGGTACGTGTGGCGCAGGCGCTCGGCCTGCCACGCCGCGAGGATGCGGCACTCGGGGCGCAGTCCCTGCTCGTCGTACTGGCGCAGCCGGGCCAGCCGGCTGCGTTCCAGTTGCTCGGCCAGCCGCCGCGCGCCGGCATCCCTTTGTGCGCTGCTCATGGACCGGCATTGTAGGGCCAGGCCGGTGATTTTGCTCGCTTTGTGCCGCACGGGCCTAGACCATCGGATGCCTGTGACGCCGCCGCAGGCGGTGTTATGCTCGGGGTATCAAACAATCGTTTGAGGCGATCAGATGGCAAAACAGAACGGTTCCGGCTCGCTCGCGGACAACCAGCTCACCAGGCTGGTCGTCGGCTCGGCGAACCAGGTCTGGCACGTGGGCCGCGGCGCCTACACCTGGGCGGGCTCTGGCGGCGGTCGCCTGGTCGGCGGCTTGATGAACCTGGGCGGACGACTGGACCGCGAGGCCAAGAGCCGCGTCTTCGAAGCCCGCTCGAGTGCTGCGGTCACCTGGGAGCGGCTCGAGTCCGCTTTCGTGCAACGCGTGGCCCGGGCGTTGAACGCCCTGCAGATCCCGACTGCGCGCGACGTACGTGAGTTGAACCAGCGCGTGGAGTCGCTGCAAAAGGCGGTAGTCGCGCTGGAACGGCGTGCGGCAGAGGCAGCTGCGGTCGAGGCGGCAGCGTCCAGGGCCAAGCCTGCGGGGAAGGCGGCGGCCGCCGCGCGGCGTCGTGGCCCGGCGCGTAAGAAAACCGCGTCGGTAGCGCGTGCGCCGCGCAAGAAGGCCGGAAGCTGACGCATGCTGCAGACCCAGCGGACGCACCAGGCGGACAAGAAGGGCGGCCCGAAGATCGGGCTGGCACTGGCTGGCGGCGGCCCGCTGGGCGGCATCTACGAGATCGGCGCGCTGCTGGCGCTGAACGAGGCCATCGACGGGCTCGATTTCGCCGATGTCGATGTCTACGTCGGCGTGTCTGCGGGATCTTTCGTCGCCTCCACCCTGGCCAACGGCATTTCTGTCGAGGAGATGGGACGCCTGCTGGTGAGCCGGCGGGGCAAGCCGCAGCGCTTCGATCCGGCACTGTTCCTGCAGCCCAATTTCCAGGAATACATTCGCCGCGGCGCGCAGTTCCCGCGCCTGCTGGCCGAGGGCCTGTGGCAGTTTGCCCGTAACCCGCGCGCCAACGGCTTGCTGGAGTCGCTGAGCGGCGTGTCCCGGGCCATCCCCACCGCGGTGTTCGACAACCAGCCCATCGAGAGCTTCCTCGACGACCTGTTCAGCAACCGCGGCATGACCAACGATTTCCGCCAGTTGCCGCACACGCTGCTGGTGGTGGGCGTGGACCTCGACACGGGCGAGGCGGTGCGCTTCGGCTCGCCGGGGCACGACGACGTGCCCATCTCCAAGGCCGTGCAGGCCAGCACGGCGCTGCCCGGGCTCTATCCCCCGGTGAAGATCGGGGAGCGTTATTTCGTCGACGGCGGCCTGAAGCGTACCCTGCACGCCTCGTCGGCGCTGGACGAGGGTGTCGACCTGCTGTTCTGCGTCAACCCGATCGTGCCCTACGACGCCAGCGCGGCGCCGCCGGGCGACGACAAGCGCCATGATTCGCTGGTCGAAGGCGGGCTCACGGTCGTGCTGTCACAGACTTTCCGTGCCCTGATCCATTCGCGCATGAAGGTCGGCATGGCCAAGTACGAGACCAGCTACGTCGATCGCGACGTGGTGCTGTTCGAGCCCGACACGGGCGACTCGAAGATGTTCTTCACCAACGTGTTCAGTTACTCGAACCGGGAGATGGTCTGCCAGCACGCCTATCGCACCACGCGGCGCGACCTGTGGGCGCGTCGCCGGAAGCTCGGGCCGATCCTGAAACGCCACGGCGTGGTCATCAACGAGGCCATCCTGCAGGATCCCGACCGGCGCTTCACCAGCGCCTTGTCGCGCCGGCCCGACCCGATGCGTCTGGGGCACTACAAGAATCCGGTCACCAACCGCCTCGACGGCCTGCTGGACCGGCTCGAGGTGCTGGTGCGCCCGAGCCACTAGGGCCGCAGGCGCCGTCGCCGCGGCGCGCGCTCAGCTCGCCTCGTCGCGCAGCTCCCGACGCAGGATCTTGCCCACGTTGGTCTTCGGCAGCTCCTTGCGGAACTCGACCTTGCGCGGGACCTTGTAGCCCGTGAGGCCTTCGCGGCAGAAGTTGATGAGCTCCTTCTCGGTCACGCTCTGCCCCTCTCGGCACACCACGAACAGCTTCACCATCTCGCCGGACTTCTCGTCCGGGATGCCGACCGCCGCGGCCTCGAGCACGGCCGGATGGGTCACTGCGACGCCCTCGACCTCGTTCGGGTACACGTTGAAGCCGGAGACCAGGATCATGTCCTTCTTGCGGTCCTCGATGAAGATGTAGCCGCGCTCGTCCATGCGGCCCATGTCGCCGCTGCGGAACCAGCCGCCCTCCAGCATCACCTTGTCGGTCTCGTCGGGGCGATTCCAGTAGCCGGCCATGACCTGCGGCCCGCGAATGCAGATCTCGCCCACGGCGCCGATGCCGAGCTCCTTGCCGTCCTCGTCGCGGATGCTGAATTCGGTGGAGGAAATGGGCACGCCGATGGAGCCGTTGAACTCTTTCTGGGTGAGCGGGTTGATCGACGCGGCGGGCGACGTTTCAGTCAAGCCGTAGGCCTGGATCAGGGGTTTGCCTGTGACCTGCTGCCAGCGCTCCGCCACGGCGGCCTGCACCGCCATGCCGCCGCCGAGGGTCACCCTGAGGTGGCTGAAGTCGACCTCGTCGAAGCCCGGCGTATTGAGCAGGCCGTTGAACAGCGTGTTGACCCCGGTGATGAAGGTGAACTTCTGTTTCTTCAGCTCCTTGACGAAGCCGGGCATGTCGCGCGGATTGGTGATGAGGATGTTGTTCCCCCCCATCAGCGTGAAGACGAAGAAGTTCGCCGTCAACGAGAAGATGTGATAAAGCGGCAGCGGCGTGATCACCACGGACTGCCCTTCGACCACGGTGACGCTCAGCCACGCCCGCGCCTGCAGCAGGTTGGCGATGATGTTCCGGTGCGTGAGCATGGCGCCCTTGGCCACCCCGGTGGTGCCGCCGGTGTACTGCAGGAAGGCGATGTCGTCGTGGCCCAGCGGCGGCGTGTCCATGGTCTGCCACTTGCCCTCCTTGAGGGCCTTGTGGAAGGGCACCGCGTCCGGGATGTCCCAGGCCGGGACCATCTTCTTCACCTTGCGGATGACGAAGTTCACCAGGTGGCGCTTCGGCACCGGCAGCATGTCACCGATGGCCGTCACGACCACCGTCTTGATCGGCGTGTTGTGGCGCACCTTCTGCAGGGTGGCGGCGAAGTTTTCCACCAGGATGATGGCCTTGGCGCCGGAGTCCTTCAGCTGGTGCTCCAGCTCGCGCGGCGTGTACAGCGGGTTGACGTTGGTCACCGTCAGGCCGGCGCGCAGGATGGCGGCCACCGCCACCGCGTACTGGATGACGTTCGGCATCATGATGGCGACGCAGTCGCCCTTGGCGAGGCCGGCGTTCTTCTGCAGCCAGGCGCCCAGGTAGCGCGACATCTCGTCCAGCTCGCCGAAGCTGATCGAGTGGCCCATGTTGGTGAACGCGGGCAGGCTGCTGTACTTGCTGAACGACTGCTCGAGGAACTCCCGCAGCGAGGGGAATTCGTTGACGTCGATTTCGGCGGGCACGCCCTCCGGGTATTCCTGAAGCCAGATCTTGTCCATCGCTCCCCCGCGACTCCGGTGTGGTTATTCTTCCGAGTGCCGGATTGTACCCCCGAGCAGGCCCACAATCTCGGGCCACACGTTTTCCACGATGCGCGGCTGCGCGGCCGCCGTGGGGTGCAGCCCGTCGTCCTGCATCAGGGCCGGATCGAGCGCCACGCCGTCGAGGATGAAAGGCACCAGGCCGGTGCCGTATTCTTGCGCCAGCTCGTGGTAGACCTGGTGGAACGCCTCGGTGTAGGCCGGGCCGTAATTGGGCGGGATGTGGATCCCCGCCAGCAGCACCTCGGCGCCCACATCGTGCGAAAGTTGAATCATCCTGGCCAGGTTGCGTCGAATCTCCGGGATGGGGATGGCCCGCAACCCGTCGTTCCCGCCCAGGCCGATCACGACCAGGGCGGGCGAGTTGAGCTCCAGGGCGCGCGGCAGGCGCGCCAGTCCCCCACTGGTGGTGTCGCCGCTGATGCTGGCGTTGACCACGCGATGCGGATAGCCGGAGGCCTGCAGGCGCTCCTGTAACAGCGCCGGCCAGTTCTCGTGGATGGCCAGGCCGTAGCCAGCACTGAGGCTGTCGCCGACAATGAGGACCGTCGGCGTTGCGGCCGCGGCCGGCGCGGCCAGGACGAACAGCAATAAAAGGATTCTGTACATGGAACAAGCGACCGGGCGCACGCCGGTTCTCAAGGCTCAGGGTTTGACCCGGAAGGTTAGCAGCCCCGAGGGAGAGCTGACCATCCTCGACCACGCCGAGCTGGAGATCATGCCCGGCGAGTCGGTGGCCATCCTCGGCCCGTCCGGCGCCGGCAAGTCGACCCTGCTGTCGCTGCTCGCCGGCCTCGACCTGCCCAGCGACGGCCGCGTCTGGGTCAACGGCCGCGAGCTGACGGCGCTGGACGAGGACGGTCGTGCCGCCGTGCGCGCCGAGCAGGTGGGGTTCGTATTCCAGTCCTTCCACCTGGTGCCGGCGCTGACGGCGCTGGAAAACGTCATGCTGCCGCTCGAGCTGGCCGGGCGCCGCGATGCCCGGCGCCAGGCCCGCGCCGCGCTGGAGGAGGTCGGGCTGGGCCCGCGGGTCGGCCATTACCCGCGCCAGCTTTCGGGCGGCGAGCGCCAGCGCGTCGCCATCGCGCGGGCCTTCGTGGCGGGACCTTCGCTGCTGTTCGCGGACGAGCCCACCGGCAACCTGGACACGCGCACGGGGGGTCGCATCGCCGACCTGCTGTTCCGCCTCAACGCCGAGCACGGCACCACGCTGGTGCTGGTCACCCATGACCGGGTGCTGGCGGACCGTTGCGACCGCCAGCTGGAAATGGACGCGGGGAAACTGCTTTGAGAAGTCTCGTCTTCGGCCTCTCCCAGGTGGTGCGGGAGTTGAAGTCCGGCGAGGTGCGCGTGCTCGCCGCCGCGCTGGCGCTGGCCGTGGCGGCGATGACCGCGGTCGGTTTTTTCACCGACCGCGTCGGGCAGGGCGTGCAGGCGCGCAGCGCCGAGGTGCTCGCCGCCGACCTGGTGCTGCGTTCGAACCGGCCCATATCCGAGGCCCACGAGGCGCTGGCACGCGAGCTGGGCCTGGAGACCGCGCGCACGGCGTCCTTTCCCAGCGTGGTCGTGGCTGGCGAAGCCACCGCGCTGGCCGACATCGAAGCGGTCAGCACGGCGTATCCGTTGCGCGGCCGGCTCAAGGTGAGCGCCGCGATGGATGCCGAGTCGGTGGTGGTGGACGAGGTCCCCCCGCCTGGCGAAGCCTGGGCGGATCCGCGGCTGCTGGCGCGCCTGGACGCCGATGCGGGCATCACGGTGCAGCTCGGGCGCACCGAGCTGCGCATCACCCGGCTGCTGGACTATCGCCCGGACCAGGGCTTCAGCTTCGCCGAGCTGGCGCCCACGCTGCTGGTCAATCTCGAGGACGTGGAGGCCACCGGCCTGGTGGCGCCCGGCAGCCGCGTGTCTTACCGGCTGTTGCTGGCCGGCGACGCCCCGGCCCTGGCCGAGTTCCGCGACCGCGTCGAGCTGGGCGTGAGCGAGCGGCTGCGTGGCATCGAGGATGCGCAGCCCGAGATCGGCAGCGCGGTGGCGCGTGCGGGCCGCTTCATCGGTCTCGCTTCCCTGGTGAGCGCCCTGATCGCGGCGCTGGCGGTGGCCATGGCGGCGCGGCGCTTTGCCAGCCGGCGCATGGACACGGTAGCGCTGATGAAGTGCGTGGGCGCATCGCGGCGCTTCGTGCTGCAGGCGATGCTGGTGCAGCTCATGGTGGTCGGCCTCGCCGCCTCGCTGCTCGGCATCGGGCTGGGCTGGCTGGCGCAGGAAGGCCTGGTGCGCCTGCTCGCCGGCCTGGTCTCCCAGGACCTGCCGCCGCCGACCCTGGCGCCGGCCATCGGCGGCCTGGTGCTGGCGGGGCTGGTGCTGGCGGGCTTCGCCCTGGTGCCCATCATCGAGCTGTGTCGCACCCCGCCCGGCCGGGTGCTGCGGCGCGACCTCATGCCGCCGGCGCTCGGTCCCATGGTGCTGTACGGCGCGGCGGTCGGCGGGGTCCTTGCCCTGCTGGCCTGGCAGGTGCGCGATGCGCGCCTGGTCGGCTGGCTGGCGCTGGGCACCGCCGGCGTGGTCGTGGGCCTGGCGCTCGGCGGCTGGTTGCTGGTGTGGCTGGCCGGCCGCCTGCGCGGCGGCGGCGCCGCGTGGCGCTACGGTCTCGCCAACGTGGCGCGGCGCGGGCGCGAGAGCGTGGTGCAGGTGGGCGCTTTCGGCATCGGTCTGATGGTGCTCTTGCTGCTCACCCTGGTGCGCTCCGGCCTGCTGGAGCAATGGCGCGCCACCCTGCCGGAGGATGCGCCCAACCGTTTCCTCATCAACATCCAGCCGCATGAAGCGGACGGCGTGCAGGCCTACCTCGAGGCACACTTCGGCGGGGCCGAGCTGGTGCCCCTGATCCGCGCGCGCATGACCGAAATCGAAGGCGTAGCCGTGGCGGAGCGGGAGTATCCCTCGCCGCGCGCGCAGGGTTTCATCGATCGCGAGGCCAACCTGAGCTGGGCGGCGCAGCCCGCGCCGGACAATCGCATCGTGGCGGGCCGCTGGTGGCCGACGCGTGACGACGCCGAGGTCTCGGTGGAGGTCGACTTTGCGCGCGACCTCGGCATCAGTCTCGGCGACCTGCTCGAGTTCGACATCGCCGGCGAGCGGCTGGAAGTCAAGGTCACCAGCCTGCGCGAGGTACAGTGGGACTCCTTCAACCCGAACTTTTTCATGGTGTTCCCGCCCGGCCTGATGGAGCCCTATCCGCGCACCTACATCGCCAGCATCCACGTCGACCGGGAACAGCGCGGCGACGTGCTGGAGCTGGTACGCAGCTATCCCAGCGTGACCGTCATCGACCTCGAGGCGGCCATCGCCCAGGTGCGGGACGTCATGGACCAGGCCTCGCTGGCGGTGCAGTACGTGTTCCTGTTCGCCCTCGGCGCCGGCGTGCTGGTGATGCTCGCCGTGATCCAGTCGACCCGCGAGGAACGGCTGTACGAGAGCGCCATGCTGCGCACCCTCGGCGCGCGCCGCCGCGTCGTGCTCGCGGGCGTGGCGGTCGAGTTCGCGGCCCTCGGGCTGATCTCCGGCGTGCTGGCGGCGGCCGGCGCCACTGCCGTGGCGTGGCTGCTGGCCGAGCGTGTCTTCAATCTCTCCTTCACGCCCGACCCGACGGTATGGCTGGCCGGCCTGCTCGCCGGCGTGTTCGTGGTCGGCGGCACCGGCGTCCTCGCCACCCGGACCGTGGTGACCCACCCGCCCGCGAACGTGCTGCGGGGCTACTGATCAGAGCGCCGCGACCTCCCGCATCAGTCCCTCGATGGCACTGCACAGGTGGGTGATGGTCTCTTCGCGCGCACAGCCGGGGCGCCAGGCGGCGGCGATAGTGCGCGACGGCTCCGGGTCCTGCAGGCGGCGCAGCGTGAGTCCCGGCGTGCCGATGCCGTAAGGCTCGGCCGCCAGGTTCGGTAACAAGGTGATGCCGATGCCGGAGGCCACCATCTGGCGCAGCGTCTCCAGGCTGGTGGCGCGGAAGTCGGGCGCTTCGCGCACGCGCGCCAGGCTGCAGGCCGCCAGCGCCTGGTCGCGCAGGCAATGCCCGTCCTCGAGCAGCAACAGGGTTTCTCCGTCCAGGTCGTCGAGGCTGAGCCGCTTGCGCCTGGCCAGCGCATGCCCGTCCGGCAACGCGACCTGGAACCGCTCCGCATAGAGTGTGCGCGTGACAAGCCGTTCGGCCGGCAGCGGCAGCGCCAGGATCGCCATGTCCAGCTCCCCGTCCTTGAGCAGCTCGACGAGGCGCTGTGTCTGGTGCTCGAGCAACAGCAGCTTCAAGCGGGGGAAGCGGGCGCGCAGCGGCGCGGCGATGTGCGGCAGCAGGTAGGGACCGACGGTCGGGATCAGCCCGACACGCAACTCGCCGCACAGCGGGTCCTGGACGGTGCGGGCCATTTCCTCGATGTCGCGCGCGTCGGCGATGATGCGCCGCGCGCGTTCGACAATGCGCTCGCCGACTTCAGTGAGGCGCACGGACTGGCCGCGCTCCACCAGCTGCACGCCGAGCTGCTCCTCCATCTTCTTGACCTGCGCGCTCAGGGTCGGCTGGCTGACGAAGCACAGCTCCGCGGCCTTGCCGAAATGGCGTGTTTCGGCGAGGGCGACGAGGTAGCCGAGGGCGCGCAGGCTGAGGTGGAGATTAATAGACTTCATCTATCGACAAGATAAAGTCAATTTGCGAGCTGAAACAAGCCCCGCAGCAAGCGTCCGGCGCAGGCCCAGGGACCAGCGCTGTTTCAGCTGCTGTCCTTCAGTGCCTGCAGGGCCGCCAGCGCTTCTGCGCGGCTTTGCTTGAGATCGACGATCGGCGCCGGGTAATCCTGCGGCGGCGCTTCCCAGGGCCGGTGCACCGTCTCGGCCGGCAGGTCGCGCAACTCCGGCACCCACCGCTTCACGTAACGCCCCTCGGGATCGAACTTTTCGCCCTGGGCGACGGGGTTGAAGATGCGGAAGTACGGCGCCGCGTCGGCGCCCGAGCCCGCGGTCCACTGCCAGCCCATGGTGTTGTTCGCCAGGTCGGCGTCGACCAGGGTGTCCCAGAACCAGCGTGCGCCTTTCTGCCAGGGCGCGCGGATGTTCTTCACCAGCAGCGAAGCGGCGATCATGCGCACGCGGTTGTGCATCCAGCCGGTAGCCCAGAGCTGGCGCATCCCGGCGTCGACGATGGGGATCCCGGTACGGCCGCGCTGCCATGCGTCCAGTGCCGCGTCGTGGTCCTCGCGCCAGGGGAACCTCGCGTATTTCGGATACATCGGCTCGGTGGGCGTGTGCGGGAAGTGGTACAGCACGTGGTGCGCGAACTCGCGCCAGCCGAGCTCACGCAGCCAGGTGTCGATGCCTTTTTCCGACAGCTCGCTGCGTCGTGCCGCGGCGGCGGTCCAGGCCTGGCGCGGGGACACCTCGCCGAAGTGCAGGTGCGGGGAGAGGGCGGAGGTGCCGTCGCAATCCGGCCGGTCACGCTGCGCGGCGTAGTCCCCGAGGTCCTGCTCGCACCAGCGCTCCAGGCGTGCCAGGGCGCCGTCCTCGCCGGGCGTCCACATCCCCTCGAGGCCTTCATGCCAGCGGATGCGTGGCATGAGTTCCAGCGCGTCCAGCCGGGCGCCTGCGGGCAGGTCCGGCGGCGCCGGGATGCGCTCCGGCGCCGCGACGGGCCTGGCCGGCTCCGGCAGGCTCCGCGCCGCCTTCCAGAATGGCGTGAACACGCGGTAGGGATCGCCCTTGCCGGTCTCGAGCTCCCACGGCTCGTACAGCAGGGCGGCCTTGCAGCTGTGCGCCTCCACGCCCAGCGCGCGCAGGCGCTGCTTGATGCGGCTGTCGCGCTCCACCAGTGCGGGTTCGTACAGCCGGTTCCAGAACACGCCCGTGGCGCGCGTTTCCTGCACCAGCGTGGTGAGCGCGTCCTCTGCCGGCCCGCGCAGCAGAATGAGGCGGCTGCCGCGGGCGCGCAGCGACGCGTCCAGCGCGGCGAGGCTGTGATGCAGCCACCAGCGCCCGGCGCCGCCCGGCGCCCATTCGCCCTCGTCCTGCGGGGACCAGGTGTAGACGGGCAGCACCGCCTCCGCCGCGTCGAGGGCCGCCAGCAGGGCCGGATTATCGGCCAGGCGCAGGTCGCGCCGGAACCAGTGGATCGCGAGTTTCAAATCACCCGGCCGCGCCGGCCGCCTTCCAGGAATGACTGGATGTTGGCGGCGATTTCGTCCAGCGCCCGCTGGCGGGATTCACGCGCGGCCCAGGCCACGTGCGGCGTGATGATGAGGTTCGGGATCTCGGGGTCGAGCAGCGGGTCGCCGTCCACCGGCGGTTCCTGCGGCAACACGTCGATGCCGGCGCCCCCGATGCGGCCGGCGCGCAGCGCCTCCGCGAGCGCGGCCGAGTCGACCAGGGCGCCGCGTGCGGTGTTGATGAGCAGCGCGTCCGGCTTCATCCGTGCCAACGCTGGCGCGTCGATCAGCCCGCGCGTGGCCTCGGTCAGGGGGCAGTGCAGGGAGAGGATGTCGGCCTGTTCCAGCACCGTCGCGAAGGGCAGGCGCCCGACCTCTGCCGGCCGGGGTCCGTCCGCCGTGCCGCCCGGGCGCTCGCTTACCAGCACCTCGAGGCCGAAGGCGGCTGCCGCGCGCGCCACGCCCCGGCCGAGCTCGCCGTAGCCGACGATGCCGAGCTTGCGGCCGGCAAGTTCCCTGATCGGGTAATCCAGCAGGCAGAACTGGGGGCTGTCGCGCCACGCGCCCTGCTGCAGCAGGCGCTGGTAGCCGGAAAGGTGATGAGTGAGGGCGAGGATGAGGGCGTAGGTGTGCTGCACCACCGAGGCGGTGCAATAGGCGGTGATGTTGCACACCCCGATGCCGCGTGCCCGGGCCGTGTCGAGGTCGACGTTGTTGACGCCGGTGGCGGCGAGGCAGACCAGCTGCAGCCGCGGCGCAGCGGCCAGCTCCGCGGCGCCGATGCGCAGCTTGTTGGTGATGAGGATCTCGGCCGCGGCGAGGCGCGCCGGCAGCTCGTCCGGCCGGGTCAGGCCGTGCAGCTCGAGATCCAGCTCCGGGCGTTGCAGGGCGCCGAGATCGAGATCGCCACGGCTGACCGTGGCGAAATCGGGGAAAACGGTCTTGATGCGTGTGCTCATGACGCGCAAGCCTACACGCGCCCCCGGCGCCGCGACCAGCCTGGTTGGCGCTACAATGCGCGGTCATGGCGACGCTGCGCGGCATCCTGACGCTGGTCCTGATGGGGCTCAATCTCCTCTTCTGGATCATTCCGCTCTACCTGGTGGCCCTGCTCCGCCTGCTGCCGGTCCCGCGCCTGCGCGTCGCCTGCGCCCAGGCGCTGGTGCGTATCGCGCAGAACTGGATCGCCGGCAACAACCTCATCTTTCGTCTCACCCAGGACATCCATTGGGACGTCGAGGGCGTGGAGGCGCTGCCGGCGCGCGACTGGTACCTGGTGGTCTGCAATCACCAGAGCTGGGTGGATATCCTGGCGCTGCAGGGCGTGTTCAACCGGCGCATTCCGTTCCTGAAGTTCTTCCTCAAGCAGCAGCTCATCCGGGTCCCGCTGCTCGGCTGGGCCTGGTGGGCGCTCGATTTTCCCTTCATGAAGCGACACTCGCGCGAGCACCTGGAGCGCCATCCCGAGGCGCGCGGCCAGGACCTGGAGGCGACGCGCCGGGCCTGCGAGCATTTCCGCCACAAGCCGACCTCGGTGATGAATTTCGTCGAGGGCACCCGCTTCACGCTCGAGAAGCACGCCGCGCAGGATTCGCCCTACCGCCACCTGCTGAAGCCGCGCGCCGGCGGGATCGCCTTCGTGCTCGGCGCCATGGGCGACATCCTGCACCGGCTGCTGGACGTGACCATCGTCTATCCGGACGGCGCGCCGAGCTTCTGGGACCTCTGCTGCGGGCGCCTGCGCAAGATCATCGTGCGGGTCCAGGTGCGCGAGATTCCCGCCTGGACGACGCAGGGCGACTACCAGGAAGACGAGGCGTTCCGCGCGCGCCTGCAGGCCTGGCTGGGCGAGATGTGGACGGCGAAAGACGCGGAGATCGAGCGCTTGCAGGCGCGGGCGGCCAGCGCATGAGCGCCGCGCCCTCGCGGCCGCTCGAGGGCTACCCGGAAGTCTCGCCCGAGGAGATGCGCGCACGGGCCCGAGCTTTCTGCGAGCGCATGTCCCGGCGCCGCACCGTGCGCGACTATTCCGACCGCGCGGTGCCGCGGGCGGTGATCGAGGATTGCCTGCGCACGGCCGGCAGCGCGCCGTCCGGGGCCAACCTGCAGCCGTGGCATTTCGTGGCCGTGGGAGACCCGGTCGTGAAGCGCGAGATTCGCCTCGCGGCCGAGGCGGAGGAACGCGAGTTCTACCAGCATCGGGCTCCGGAGGACTGGCTGGCGGCGCTCGCGCCGCTCGGCACCGGTCCGGAGAAGCCGTTCCTGGAGACGGCGCCGTGGCTGATCGGCATCTTCGAGCAGCGCTGGGGCTACGACGCCGACGGCGCCAAGGTGAAGCACTATTACCCGAAGGAATCGGTCGGCATCGCCACCGGCCTGCTCATCGCCGCCCTGCACGAGGCGGGACTGGCGACGCTGACGCACACGCCGAGCCCGATGAAATTCCTCAACCGCATCATGGGTCGTCCGCCCGAGGAGCGGCCTTTTCTGCTGCTGGTGGCGGGATACCCGGCCGCGGGTGCGCGGGTGCCGCACATCCGCCGCAAGGCGCTGGAGGACATCGCGACGTTCCTTGCGCCGGACGGGAACGAATCAGAACAATAAGCGGGGAGTAACGCCGAAGTGGACGCAATGACCGCCTGGCTCGACAAGGTCTCGGCCTTCGTCTGGGGCCCTTACTGTCTCATCCCGCTGTTGCTGCTGACCGGCCTGTATCTCACGGTGCTGCTGCGCGGCCTGCAGTTCCGCCAGCTGGGCCCGGCCCTGCACCAGGCACTGATCGTCCGCACCGAGAGCGGGGCGCGCGGCGACATTTCCCACTTCGCCGCGTTGATGACCGCCATGGCCGCCACTGTCGGCACCGGCAATATCGTCGGGGTGGCGACGGCGATTGCGCTGGGCGGTCCGGGCGCGCTGTTCTGGATGTGGGTCACTGGCCTCGTCGGCATGGCCACCAAGTATTCCGAGGCGCTGCTGTCGGTGAAATACCGCGTCACCAATGAGCGTGGCGAGCAGGCGGGCGGGCCGATGT
Source organism: Thioalkalivibrio sp. XN279 (assembly GCF_011089885.1). Lineage (NCBI taxonomy): Bacteria > Pseudomonadati > Pseudomonadota > Gammaproteobacteria > Chromatiales > Ectothiorhodospiraceae > Thioalkalivibrio > Thioalkalivibrio sp. XN279. Next base: position 40,983 of record NZ_JAANBD010000015.1, read on the forward strand.
ACTACCTGTCCGAGGGCATTCGCTGGAAGCCGCTGGGCCGCACCCTCGGCTGGCTGTTCGCCCTGTTCACCGCCTGCGCCGCTTTCGGCATCGGCAACATGGTGCAGTCGAACTCGGTGGCGGACGCCATCGGCGGCGCCTTCGGTATTCCTGCCTGGGTCAGCGGCGCGGTGATCGCCCTCGGGGTGGCGGCGGTCACGCTCGGCGGCATCCGCGCCATCGGCGGCTTCACCAGCCTGTTCGTGCCGGCGATGATCGTCATCTACATGGGCGCCTGCACCATCGTGCTGGCGTTCAACTTCAGCGCTATTCCCGCCGCCTTCGCCCTGGTGTTCACCGACGCCTTCACCGGCAGTTCCGCCGCCGGCGGCTTCCTCGGTGCCACCATCGCCCAGGCCATGCGCTACGGCGTGGCGCGCGGCATCTTTTCCAACGAGTCCGGCCTGGGCTCGGCCGGCATCGCCGCGGCCTCGGCGCAGACTCGCGAGCCGGTGCGCCAGGCGCTGGTGTCCATGACCCAGACCTTCATCGACACGCTGGTGGTGTGCACCTTCACCGGCATCGCCATCATCGCCAGCGGCGCCTGGACCTCGGGCGCCAACGGCGCGGCGCTGACGCAGCTGGCCTTCGGCTCGGCGATGCCGGGCCCGGTGGGCCCGGCCGTGGTCGCCATCTGCCTGGCGCTGTTCGCCTTCTCCACCATCGTCGGCTGGAGCCATTACGGCTCGCGCGGCATCGAGTACATCCTCGGTGTCCGCGCGATCCTGCCCTACCGCATCCTGTTCGTGCTTGCGGCCTTCGCCGGCTCCGTCTACACGCTCGACTTCGTCTGGCTGCTGTCGGACGTGATGAACGGCCTCATGGCGCTGCCCAACCTGGTGGGGCTGTTGCTCCTGTCGGGCGTGGTCGCCGTCGAGACGCGCAGTTACTTCGCGCGCGGGCAATCGCCCATGCGGTGATGGTGGTAGCCGCGGCCCTCGCCCCGGCCCTCGCCCCGGCCGGGACCGCGTGCCGCCAGCTCGTCGCCTTCGAGCACGCCGTTGCCGTCTGCGTCACGCTCGGCGAAGCGCGCCATGCGGCGGGCGCCGAACTCCTCCTTGTCGATCACGCCGTCGCCGTTGACGTCGAGCATCGCGAAGCGCCCTTCCTGCGGGGCCTTGAACTCTTCCAGGGTGATCTTGCCGTCGCCGTCGGCATCAATGCGCTGCATCATGCCGCGCGGGCCGTCGCCGCGCGGGCCGGGCTTGGCTGCATCGCCCGGTTCCTGGGCGAGGGCGCTGAAGGACAAGGTGGCTGCCAGCGCGAGGGCGGCTGCGGTGAGAATCGTGGTCTTCATGGTGTTGCTCCTGTGTTCGGGCTGTGTCGGCGCTGTCCCGGTGGGGACTGTCCCCACTGTCGATGACATGATCCGGCCCCGGCGTGCAGCAAGCGTGGCTGAAGCGCGGAGAAACCGTGGAGATGCGCCCGCTCATTCCTCGAGCCGGTAACCCACGCCGTAGACGGAGTGCAGCAGCTCGCGCTCCGGCGCCGCCTCGCCCAGCTTGCGGCGCAGGTTCTTCACGTGGCTGTCGACGGTGCGGTCGGACACCACGCGGTGGTCGGCGTAGATCCGTTCCAGCAGGGCCGCGCGCGAGAACACCCGCCCGGGGTGCGCGGCCAGTGTCTCCAGCAGGCGGAATTCCACCGGAGTCAGGTCCAGCTTGTGGCCGTCCAGCTCGGCCCGCCATGCCTGCGGCTCGATGTTCAGTCCGGCCACCGGGCCGCCTTGCACCGCTCCGCCGCCGCCCTGGCGGCGCAGCACCGCTTTCACCCGCGCCACCACCTCGCGCGGGCTGAAGGGCTTGCAGATGTAGTCGTCGGCGCCGAGCTCGAGGCCCAGCAGGCGATCGATCTCTTCCACCCGGGCGGTCACCATGATGATCGGCAACTGCGTGAAGCCGCGCAGCTCACGACAAATCGCGAGCCCGTCGCGCCCCGGCAGCATCAGGTCGAGCAGCAGCAACGCCGGAGGACGGGACCGCACCTCGGGCACCACGGCATTACCGTCGCCCAGGACGCGCGCGGTGAAGCCGGCTGCCTGCAGGTACTCGGCGAGGAGCGCGGCCAGCTTGGGCTCGTCCTCGACGATTAGGATGTCCTGCGCCGAGCTCACGCCGCGCCCCGCAGCAACGGCAGTCGCACCACGATGCTGAGCCCGCCGAGACTGGAGGACGCCGCACTGATGGTCCCGCCGTGCGCTTCCACGATGTTGCGACAGATGGCCAGCCCCAGCCCGGCCCCGCCGGAGGCGCGGTTGCGCGAGCCCTCGGCGCGGAAGAATCGTTCGAACAGCTGCGGCAGGAGCGCTTCCGGCACCCCGGGCGCCGTGTCGCTGACCTCGATGACTGCTTGCCCGTCATCGCATCGGCAAGCCACCTCGATGCGGCCGGGGGCGTCGGTGTAGCGCAGCGCATTCTCCACCAGGTTGCCGACCAGCTGCACCAGGCGGTCCGGGTCTGCGTGCACCCGCAGCGGGGCGCCCTCGACGCCGGTGCTGGCAAGCCCCAGCCCGGCGGCGGTGCAGCGTTCCCGCAGCGGCTGCAGGGCCTCCGCCACCTGCGTGCGCAGGTCGACGTCGCGGCGGCGATAGTCCAGCGCGCCGACGTCGGACAGCGACAGCTGGTACAGGTCGTCCACCAGCTTGCCGAGGGCGCGGGTCTCGGCCTGCAGGGAAGCCAGCGTGTCGGGGCCGAGCGCGCGGATGCCGTCCTCGACGGCATCCAGCTCGGCACGAATCACGGCCAGCGGCGTGCGCAGCTCGTGGGCCACGTCGGCCATCATGCGCCGGCGCATCGCCTCGTTGCGCTGCAGGGTGCGCGCCAGCAGGTTGAAGTCGTCGGCCAGGCGGCCGAATTCGTCCGCGGCGTTCACTTCGACGCGAGTGTCGAAGTCACCGGCAGCGAGCCGGTGCGAGGCGGCGCCGATGGCCCGCGCCGGGGCCAGGAAGGCGCGTGACAACAGCGCCGCCGCCAGCGCCGCCAGCAGCACCGCCGCCAGGCTGGCCACGCCGAGGTTGCGCAGCTGCGCGCGCTGGAAGCGCAGGTCGGTCGCCTCGGTCGGTCGTCGCGCAGGCGTTCGCGCCACCCAGCCGACGGTTTGCCCGTTCACCACCACGGCATGCCGGATGATCTCGCCGTCGCCTGGCACCGCACGACCCGCGATCAGCCGGTCATTCGCGTCGTAGAGCGCCGCGCGCGGCAAGCCGTGGCGGTGGCGGTGCAGCGCTTCAGGTGCCTCGTTGCCGGCGGGGCGCGGCTGCCCGCGCAGGATCGCGCGCCACCGTCGCTCCTCACCCGCCAGCGCCGACCAGTCCCCGCGCTGGGCATAAATCCCGGCCAGCGTCTCGACCAGCGCCTCCGCCCGGCGTGCCTCGGCCGCCTCGATGTAACGGCGGAAGTCGCGCTGGAAGCCCCACTGGCCCGCGGCCGCCATGACCACGGCGACCAGCACGCTGGTGGCCAGCACGCCGAGGAACAGCTTGGTGGTGATGGTCAGGCGCATGCTGGGCCGGGCGGGATGTTCCGAGGTCGGGTACCTGCCCCGAGGATAAGCCCAAAATGTGGAGGACCGGCGCAGGCGCTGCCTGCACGACCGCTCAGCGGCGCTTGCGGGCCTTGCCCGGCGCGGGCGGCGTGTCGTCCTCGACGCTCCACTGCTCGCGATGCGCGCGCGCCGCTTCGCTGTTCACGCCGGCGTGGCGGTTCGACAGCAGCAGCGAGCCCGGGTCGCAGACGCGCGCGCGGATCAGGCCGAGGTCGCGCGCGGCATCGAACAGGCTGGGATACCAGGACTCCCAGTTCGGCAGCAGTTGTTCCACCTGTTCACGCAGCGACGCCATGGCGCGACGTTAGCCGAGCCGGCGTGACCGGCGCAATCGCGACAAGTGCTGCAAGCACGGCGATTTCGCTGCCTGCGCCAAACCCGCATCGGCAAACATGTGGGCCGGGGCTATGCTGCGGGCATGGAAAAAGAGGTGGTGTTTCGCGCCCGCAAGCTGCGCAAGGTCTACCCCATGGGGGAGGTCGAGGTGGTGGCCCTGCGCGAGGTGGACCTGGATCTTTATCGCGGCGAGTTCGTGGTGCTGCTGGGGCCTTCGGGCAGCGGCAAGTCGACGCTGCTGAACATCCTCGGCGGGCTCGACAGCGCCACCGCAGGCGAGGTGTGGTACAGCGGTCATGATCTAACTGCGGCGAACGAACGCGAACTGACCGAGTTTCGTCGCGATCATGTCGGCTTCGTGTTCCAATTCTACAACCTCATCCCGAGCCTCACCGCGCGCGAGAACGTGGCCGCGGTGACCGAGATCGCCAGCGAGCCGATGCAGCCGGAGGCGGCGCTGGAACTGGTGGGCATGGGCAAGCGCCTGGACCATTTCCCGGCCCAGCTCTCCGGCGGCGAGCAGCAGCGTGTCGCCATCGCCCGCGCTATCGCCAAGAACCCCGCGGTGCTGCTGTGTGACGAGCCGACCGGCGCACTCGACTCGGCCACCGGCATCGTGGTGCTCGAGGCGCTGGAGCGCGCCAACCGCGAGCTCGGCACCACCACGGTGGTGATCACCCACAACATGGTGATTGCGCAGATGGCCGACCGCGTCATCCACATGGCGGACGGGCAGATCGCCGGCAGCGAGACCAACGCCGTGCGCAAGCCGCCCAGCGAGCTGCACTGGTGATGCGCGCCCTCGACCGCAAGCTGTTTCGCGACCTGTGGCACATGCGCGGCATGGTCTTCGCCATCTCCCTGGTGGTGCTGGGCGGCGTAGCCACCTTCGTCATGTCGCTGGTCACCTACGAGTCCCTGCTGGTGACCCAGCAGCGCTATTACGTCGACCAGCGTTTTGCTGAGGTGTTCGCCAACCTGGTGCGTGCACCGGAGTCGGTGGCTGAGCAGCTGGCGCCGCTGCCGGGCGTGAACCAGGTCGAGACGCGCGTGGTGGCGCCGGTCAATCTCGAGGTCAGTGGCTTCGGCGACCCGATCACTGGCCGGATCGTTTCGCTGCCGGAGTTCGGCGAGCCGAAGCTGAACAAGCCCCTGGTGCGGCGCGGACGGCTGCCCCAGCCCGGGGCCGAGACCGAGGTGGCGGTGAGCGAGGACTTTGCCAATGCGCACGGCCTCGAGCCGGGCGACCGCCTCGCCGCGGTGATCCGCGGCCGCCGCCAGCATGTCGACATCGTCGGCATCGCGCTGTCGCCGGAATACATGTACGCCATCGCGCCCGGCGCGATGTTCCCGGATTTCAAGCGCTACGGCATCCTGTGGATGAACCGCAAGGCGCTGGCCACGGCCTTCGACATGGACGGCGCCTTCAACGACGTGAGCTTCTCGCTGCAGCGCGGGGCGGTGGCGCAGGACGTCATCGATCGCGTCGACCTGGTGCTGGCGCGCTACGGTGGGCTCGGCGCCTATGCCCGCGAGGACCAGTTCAGCCATCGCTTCATCACCGAGGAGCTGCGCGGCCTCGAGACCATGGCGACGCTGTTCCCGGTGATCTTCCTCGGCGTGGCCGCATTCCTGCTCAACGTGGTGATGGGCCGCCTGGTCGCCACCGAGCGCGAGCAGATTGCGACGCTCAAGGCCTTCGGCTACTCCAGCACCCAGGTCGGCCTGCACTACGCCAAGCTGGTGTTGTTGATCACCTCGCTCGGGCTCACCGTCGGGGTCATCCTCGGGGCGCGCTTCGCGCGCGGCCTGAGCAGCATCTACCAGGAGTTCTACAGCTTCCCCTTCCTCGATTTCCGGCTCGACCCGGTGATCGTGCTGCAGGCGGTGCTGGTGACGGTGGGCGCGGCGCTGGGAGGCACCGCCTGGGCGGTGCGGCGCGCCGCGCGCCTGCCGCCCGCCGAGGGCATGCGTGCCGAGCCGCCGCCGGCGTACCACGCCACCTTCCTCGAGCGGCTCGGCCTGCAGCAGCGGCTCGCGGAACCCTCGCGCATGATCGTGCGTCATCTCAGCCGCCAGCCCTTCAAGGCCGCCTTGTCGGTGGCAGGGATCGCCGCGGCCTGCGGCATCCTGATGATCACCAACTTCCAGCGCGACGCCATCGGCTGGATGATGGGTGTGCAGTTCGGCCTCGGCAGTCGCGAGGACCTCGCGGTGACGTTCACCGACCCGACGCCGCGCCGCGCGCTGTACTCGCTGCAGTCGCTCGACGGCGTGACCCTTGTCGAGGGCCACCGCGTGGTGGCCGCGCGACAGGTGCACGGCCATCGCAGTCACCGCGGCAGCATCGAGGGCGTCGAGCCCGGCAGCAGCCTGCACCGTGTGCTGGACGCATCGCTGCAACCGCTGCAGGTGCCGGCGGAGGGCGTGGTCCTGACCGACTACCTGGCGCAGGAGATCCTGCAGATCGAGCCGGGTGACGTGCTGCGGGTCGAAGTGCTGGAGGGGTCCCGGCCGGTGCTGGAGATCCCGGTGGTGGCGGTGGCGCAGCAGTACCTCGGGGTCAACGCCTACATGCAGCGCGAGACCCTCAACCGGCTCATGCGCGAGGGGCCGGCCATCACCGGCGCCCGGCTCGCGGTCGACCCGGAGCTGGAGCCCGCGGTCTACCACCGGCTGCGCGAGATGCCGCGCGTCGCCGGCACGGTGGTGCGCGAGAACGCCATCCGCCAGTTCGACGAGATGATGGAAGAGACCATCCTCTACTTCAGTTTCATCACCGCGCTGCTGGGCGGCTTCATCGCTTTCGGCGTGGTCTACAACTCCATGCGCATCGCCTTGTCGGAGCGCGGGCGCGAGCTCGCCTCGCTGCGCGTGCTGGGCTTCACGCGCCTGGAGGTCGCCTACATCCTGCTGGGCGAGATCGGCCTGCTCACGCTCGCCGCGATCCCGGTCGGGTTCGCTTTCGGCTGGGCGCTGTCGGCCTACCTGGCGCTCGCCTTTTCCTCCGACCTGTACCGCATCGAGCTGGTCATTTCGCCCGGCACCTACGCGCTGGCTGCCGCGGTGGTGCTGGTATCTTTCCTGATTTCATCTGCGCTGGCCTGGCGCAAGCTGGACCGGCTGGACCTGGTCGAGGTCCTGAAGACGAGGGAGTGAGGCATGCTGGCCGGACGCTACAAGGGCATCGCCGTCATCGCCGTGCTTATCGCCGCGGCCATGACCTGGGCGTGGTGGCCGCGGCCGGTGCTGGTCGAATTCGCCGAGGTGGCGCAGCGACCGCTCGAAGTCGCGGTGGAGGAAGAGGGTCGCACGCGGGTCAAGGATCGCTACGTGCTTTACGCTCCGGTGGCCGGGTACCTGCGCCGCGTGACGCTGGAGCCGGGCGACGCGGTGGAGGCCGGTCAACCGGTGGCCTGGCTCGACCCCTTGCCGGCCGCAACGCTCGATCCCCGTGCCCGCGCCGAGGCCGAGGCCCGGCTCGCGGCCATGCGCGCGGCGCTGGAGCAGGCCGGCGAGATCCGCAAGCAGGCCGCCGCCGAGGCGCAGCTCGCCGAGCACGAGTTCGCGCGGCGGCAGGAATTGCTGGCGCAACAACTCATCTCGCGCACCGAGTTCGACCAGGCGGAAAGCCGTCGTGACGCTGCGGTGGCGGCCGCCGCTGCCGCGGCGTCCGCAGTGGACGTGGCGCGCCACGAGGTCGAGGCTGCCGAGGCGGTGCTGAGTTACGCGGGCGCCATGGCCGAGGGGGAGGCGCCGGCGCCGATAGCGTTGCGCGCGCCGGTGGACGGGCGCGTCCTGAAGCGCCTGCAGGAGAGCGCGGGCGTGGTGGCTGCCGGGCAGCCGCTGGTCGAGGTGGGGGACACACGCGCGCTCGAGGTCGAAGTCGAAGTGCTGTCGCGCGACGCAGTGCGCATCGAGCCGGGTGGCCGGGTCCGGTTCGAGCGCTGGGGCGGCGGCGAGTCGCTGGAAGGCCGGGTGCGCGTGGTGGAGCCGGCCGGCTTCACCAAGATCAGCGCCCTCGGCGTCGAGGAGCAGCGGGTGCTGGTGATTGCCGACCTGCTCGACCCGCCTGCAGCCTGGCAGCGGCTCGGCGACGGCTACCGCGTGGAAGCGCGCTTCATCACCTGGGCCGAGGACGACGCCCTGACGGCGCCGGCCAGCGCGCTGTTCCGCCGCGGCGACGCCTGGGAGGCTTTCGTGGCCGAGGACGGGCGGGCGCGACGCGTGAGCGTGACCCCCGGCCACAGCAGCGGACTCATCACCGAGATCGTGTCCGGGTTGGAGTCCGGGCAGAAAGTGGTCGTGCATCCGCCCGAAGAGGTCGAAGACGGCGTGCGCGTCGCGCCGTACGAGAAGTAGCCGCGCCATGGCGAAGGCCCAGAAGCCGGTAGACCTGCTGCTGCTGCACCCCCCGAGCGTGTACGACTTCCGCGACAAGTCGATCCTGTACGGCCCGGTCAGCGACATGGTGCCGTCGTCAGTGATGTTCGAGATCTACCCGATCGGCTTCCTGACCATGGCCGGCTACCTGAAGCAGCAGGGCATGCGGGTGCGCATCGTCAACCTCGCACTGCGCATGCTGACGGACCCGGGCTTCGACGTGCGCGAGTTCCTGGCGGCGCAGCGACCCGGGGCCATCGGGATCGACCTGCACTGGATGCCGCATTGCCACGGCGCGATCGAGATCGCGCGCCTGGCCAAAGAGGTGCACCCCGAGGTGCCGGTGATTTTCGGCGGCCTGTCCGCGACATACTTCCACGAGGAGCTGCTGCAGGAGTACCCGGACATCGATTTCGTGCTGCGCGGCGACAGCACCGAGCCGCCGCTGCACCAGCTGCTCCTGGCCCTGCGCGAGGGCGGGTCGCTCGACACCATCCCCAACCTGGTCTGGCGCGAGGATGGCAAGGTCAGGGTCAACCCGCTCAGCTTCGTGCCGCGCACGCTCGACTACATCGACGTCTACCCCGAGCTGCTGATCGAGATGGCGATCCGGTATCGCGACATCACCGGCGTCCTCCCGTTCAACGGCTGGCTGAGCAACCCCACCACCATGGTGCTGCCGCTCAAGGGCTGCGCCTTCGAGTGCATCACCTGCGGCAGCTCGAACTCGACCTGCGCCATGATGACGGGGCGCCGCAAGCCGGTGTTCCGCAGCCCGGCCAACCTGGCGTCGAACGTGGCGGCCATCGGCCGCTTCTCGCGCGGGCCGATCGTGATGCCGGGCGACCTGCTGCAGGGCGGGCGCAAGTACGCATCGGCCTGCATCGACGAAATGGCTGCCGCCGGGGTCGAGAACGAGATCTGCTTCGAGTTCTTCGACGTGCCGCCGGTCGATTTCCTGCAATACATCGATGCGCGGCTGCCGAACTGGAGTTTCGAGATCTCGCCGGAGAGCCACGACCGCGCGGTGCGCCATGCCATGGAGGGCCAGGCGGGGTACGAGAACGAGGCCATGGAGCACATGCTGCGGGAGGCGCTCAAGCTCAACTGCCACCGCATCGACGTGTTCTTCATGATCGGCCTGCCGCAGCAGGACCACCGCTCCGTCATGGATACGGTGGACTACTGCGAGTACCTGTTCAGCTGGGGCGATCCGAGGCTGCAGTGCTTCATCTCGCCGATGGGCCCGTTTCTCGATCCGGGCAGCCAGATCTTCGAGGCGCCGGAGCGCTTCGGCTATCGCAAACTGGCGTCCACGGTGGAGGAGCATCGGCAGCTGCTCACGCAGCCGAGCTGGGAGCAGATCCTCAACTACGAGACCGAGTGGATGACGCGCGCGCAGCTGGTGGATGCGACCTACGATGCGGCCGAGCGGCTCAACGAGATGAAGCTGCGCTTCAAGCGCATCACGCCGCGGCAGGCCGGGGTGGTCGCGGACAGCATCGCCGAGGCCCGCCGCCTGCGGGCACGGCTTCAGTACAGCCACGGCGGCCGCATGGACCCGGCGGCCGAGGCCCAGTTGCACGGCGAGATCTCCCGCTTCAGCAACAGCACCGTGTGCGACAAGCGGGAGCTGTTCTGGCAGCGCCACATGCTGAGTTTCCGGCTGCCGGCGATCGGGCGCGTGGCCCTCGATTGCCTGCGCCGCCCGGGGTAAATGCTGCGCCCGTTTTGGGGTGAGCTTGCGTTGAGTTGCCCGGGGCGCTGGTGCATGATGCCCCGGTCCAACGCATGGAACCGCGCATGAATCTGCTCGCAGTGTCTTCCTCCGGGTATCGATCCGCCGTGCTGGGGCCGTCGTTGCTCGCTCTCGCCGCCATCGCACTCACCGCATGTGAACCCCAGTCATCGCCCGCTGCCCGCGGGCCGGTGCCCGTGGTGGTGCAGCAGGTCGAGACACGCACCATCCCGGTCGTTACGTCGCGCGTGGCGCAGACCGAAAGCTCCCGCCAGGTCGAGGTCGTGGCGCGCGTTTCCGGCTTCCTCGAGTCGATCAATTACCGCGAAGGCGGCATGGTCGAGGCCGGCGACGTGATGTTCGAGATGGACCGCAAGCCGTTCAAGGCCCAGCTCGACATGGCGCAGGGCGAAGTCGAGGCGTCGCTGGCGCGCCTTGCCACTGCCGAGGCGAACCTGGAGCGCACGCGGCCGCTGGCTGCCGCGGACGCCCTCAGCCAGGCCGACCTCGATCGCGCCGTGGGCGAGCAGCAGGCGGCGGAAGCTGCGGTTTACACCGCCCGCGCGCGCCTGCGCCAGGCCGAGCTGAACCTGGATTACGCCACCATTCGTTCCCCCGTCACGGGGATGGCCGGCGCTGCCGAGCAGCGCGAGGGCACGTTCCTCAATGCCCAGGGCGCCTCGGCCAACCTGGCTTACGTGGCGCAGCTCGACCCGATCTGGGTGAACTTCAGTGTCTCCCAGAACGAGGCCGCGCGCCGCGAGGCGCGCGTGCGTTCAGGCCTGTATGTGTCGCCCGAGAATGAGCGCTACACGGTCGAAGTCGTGCTGGCGGGCGGCCGGGTCTTCGCGCACGAGGGCGTGCTCGATTTTGCCGATCCCTCCTACGACCGCCGCACCGGCACTTTCACGGTCCGCGCCGTGGTGCCCAACCCGGACCTGGAGCTGCGTCCCGGGATGTTCGTCACGGCGCGGCTGAAGGGCGCGCGACGGCCGAACGCCATCGTGGTGCCGCAGCGGGCGGTGCAAAAGTCGGCCGAGGGTCATGTCGTCTGGCTCGTCAATGCACAGGGCGCGGCCGAAGTCCGGCCGGTGGTGGCGGGCGACTGGGTGGGCGAGGACTGGCTGATCGAGCAGGGGCTCAGCGGTGGCGAGACTTTGATTGTGGACGGTTTCCAGCGCCTGGCGCCGGGTTTCCCGGTGCAAGCCGTGCCGGCGCTGCCGACCGACGCCGCGGCCGGCGAGTAGCTCCAGCATGGGCCCGGGTTTCTTCATCGATCGGCCGGTCTTTGCGTCGGTCATCTCGATCGTCATCCTGCTGGCCGGTCTTGCCGCCCTGCGCGCCACCCCGGTGGCGCAATACCCCGAGGTGGCGCCGCCGACCGTGACCGTGACCGCGGTGTACCCGGGCGCGACCGCCGAGGTCATCGCCAACACCGTTGCGGCGCCGATCGAGCAGCAGGTCAACGGCGTCGACGGCATGATCTACATGAGCTCGACGAGCTCGTCCTCGGGCGCGATGACCCTGACCGTGACCTTCGCCCCGGGCACGGACCCCGACATCGCCCAGGTCAACACGCAGAACCGGGTGAGCCAGGCGCTGGCGCAGCTGCCGGAGGTGGTGACGCGCCAGGGCGTGAAGGTGGAGAAGAAGTCCTCCAGCTTCATGATGCTGGTCAGCTTCTATTCCGAGGACGACTCGCTCGACCCGCTGTTCCTGAAGAATTACGTCAACCTGTACGTGCTGGATGCCGTCAAGCGACTGCCGGGCGCCAACCTGGCCAGCGTGTTTCCGCCGCCGGAAGTGGCGATGCGCATCTGGCTGCAGCCCGACCGCATGGCCCAGCTCGGCGTCACCACGACCGAGGTGGCGAATGCGATCCGCGGCCAGAACCAGGCCTTCGGCGTCGGCCAGATCGGCCAGGCGCCGGTCCCTGAGGGCACGCAACAGAACTTCCCCATCACCAGCCAGGGCATGCTGGCGACGGCCGCGGCCTTCGAGGACATCATCATTCGCACCGGCGGCCCGGGTGGCGACGCCGCCATCGTGCGCCTGCGCGACGTGGCGCGCGCCGAACTGGGGGCCCAGAGTTATTTCGTCGAGAGCAAGCTCAACGGCCGCAACGCCGCTGCACTGGTCGTCTACCAGCAGCCGGGCTCGAACGCCCTCGACACCTCCGCCCGGGTCCGCGCCACGCTCGAGGAGCTGTCCGCAAGCTTTCCGGACGGCCTCGCATACAAGGTGGTCATGGACACCAGCGAGTTCACTGCCGCTTCCATCGAGAAGGTGATTCATACCTTCTTCGAGGCGGTGGTGCTGGTGGTGCTGGTGGTGTTCCTGTTCCTGCAGAGCCTGCGCGCAACCATCATCCCGACCCTGGCCGTGCCGATCGCCATCATCGGCGCCTACATCGGCATCTATGCGCTCGGCTTCTCCACCAACATGCTCACGCTGTTCGGCATGATCCTGGCCATCGGCCTGGTGGTGGACGACGCGATCATCGTGGTCGAGGCGGTCGAGCACAAGATGGCCACCAAGGGCATGACGCCGCGCGCGGCCGCGCACGAGGCCATGCAGGAGCTGACCGGGGCGCTGATCTCCATCGTGCTGGTGCTGGCCGCCGTCTTTCTCCCGGTCGCTTTCCTCGGTGGCATGACCGGCACGTTGTACAAGCAGTTCGCGATCACCATCGCCATCGCCATGGTGTTCTCGGGCATCGTCGCCCTGACCCTGTCGCCCGCGCTCGCGGCGCTGATCCTCAAGCCCGGCCATGGTGAGAAGAAGGGCTTCTTCCTCGCCTTCGAACGCGGCTTCGAGCGCGTCACCGACTACTACATCGCCGGCGTGCGCTGGCTGTTGCGACATCGGCTGGTCGGCGTCGGGCTGTTCCTCGTCACGCTGGTCGGCGTGGTCGGCCTGTTCCGCATCCTGCCCTCCAGCTTCGTGCCGGAGGAGGACCAGGGCTACATCTTCACGGCCGTGATGCTGCCGGACGCGGCCAGCCTGGAGCGGACCACGGCCACCAGCGATCGCGTGACCGAGGTGCTGCTGGCGCATCCGGCGATCGCCGATGCCGCGCAGATCGATGGCTTCAGCCTGCTCGACGGGCAGACTCGCAGCAACGCCTCGGCGATGTTCGTCGCCCTCGAGCCCTTCGCGGAGCGTGGCGAGAGCGGGGACAGCGCCTTCAGCGCCATCGCCGAGCTGCAGCGCGACCTGGCAGGCGTGAAGTCCGGCCTCGCGTTCGCCGTCAACCCGCCGGCCGTCCCCGGTCTCGGCGTGACCGGCGGCTTCGATTTCTACCTGCAGGATCGCGCCGGCGGCAGCCCCGAGCAACTGGGACAGGCGGTGCAGGCCTTCGTCGCCGCGGCGCGCCAGCGCCCGGAACTGGCCGGCGTGTCGAGCACTTACTCGGCAAGCCAGCAGCAGCTCTACCTGGAGGTGGACCGGCCGCGCGCCGAGCTGCTCGGCGTGCCGGTGCAGGACGTGTACGGCACGCTGCAGGCTTACTTCGGCTCCATGTTCGTGTCGCAGTTCACCCAGTTCGGCCGCGTCTGGCAGGTCATCATGCAGGCCGAGGGCGAGTACCGTGACGACCCGGCCGATCTCGACGGCATCTACCTCACCTCCCGTGACAACGAGGTGCTGCCGCTGTCGGCGGTGGCGGAGCGCCGCTTCTCGGCGGGACCGACCCTGCTGAGCCGCTTCAACGGTTTCCCCGCCGCCAAGGTGACCGGCAGCGCCGCACCCGGGTTCAGCTCGGGCCAGGCCCTCGCCACCATGGAGGAGGTGGCGGCCGCAGTGTTGCCGGAGGGCTACGGCTTCGCCTGGGCCGGGCAGGCCTACGAGGAAAAGCAGGCCGGCGGCACCTCCGCCATCGCTTTCGTGTTCGGCATCGTCATGGTGTTCCTGATCCTGGCGGCGCAGTACGAGAAGTGGACGCTGCCACTCGGCGTGCTGCTCGCGGTGCCGTTCGCCATCCTCGGCGCGCTGCTGCTGACCTGGGGCCGCGGGCTGGAGAACGACGTCTACTTCCAGGTCGGGCTCGTGACACTGATCGGGCTGGCGGCGAAGAACGCCATCCTGATCACCGAGTTCGCCGTGGAGAACATGCACGCCGGCATGTCGCCGGAAGACGCCGCGGCGGAAGCCGCGCGCGCACGCCTGCGGCCGATCGTCATGACCTCGCTGGCCTTCATTCTCGGCTGCGTGCCGATGGCCATCGCCACCGGTCCCGGCGCCAACAGCCTGCACGCCATCGGCACCGGCGTGATCGGCGGCATGCTGGCCTCGACGCTGATTGCCTCTTTCTTCGTGCCGCTGTTCTTCGTGCTGCTGGAGGGACGGCGCAAGCCCGCCGCGCCGGGCGCGGCGACGGAAGCCGCGACGCATGACGGAGGGGCGCACTGATGGCGCCCATGGGGCCCATGGCGCGCGGCGCGGTCACCGCTTGCCTGGCGCTGGCGCTGGGCGCCTGCGCCGTCGGGCCGGATTACGAGCGCCCGGCGCTCGACATGCCCGAGGACTGGCGCGTCATGCCCGGCGAAGCCGTCGCGCTGGCGAATGCCGAGTGGTGGACCCAGCTTGGCGACCCGGTGCTTGACGAGCTCATCGCCACCGCGCTGGCCGGGAACCTGGACGTGCGCATCGCGGCGGCGCGGGTCGAGCGCTTCAGCGCTGCCCTGCAGGTTTCGCGCTCCGCCCTCATGCCGCAGCTGGGCTACGGCGTCGGCGCTGAGCGCAGCCGCACCAGCGAACTGTTGCTGCCCTCGGGTGCCGATCCCTACAGCACGCAGTACCAGGCCGCGCTCAGCGCCAGCTGGCAACTGGACCTGTTCGGCCGCGTGCGACGCGAGTCGGAGGCCGCGCAGGCACGGGTGTATGCCAGCCAACAAGGGCAGCAAGGCGTGATGCTGTCGCTCACCGCCAGCGTGGCCGCGGCCTATGTCAGCTTGCGCGCGCTCGACCGCCAGCTGGAAATCGCACGCGCGACGGCGGCAAATCACGAGGACACGCTGCGCATTTTCCGGCTGCAGCACCAGCAGGGCGTCGTCTCCCGCCTCGAGGTGGCGCAGGCCGAGTCCCAGTACGAGCAGGCCGCGGCGACCATCCCGCTGCTCGAGGGGCAGGTGGCGGCACAGGAGAACCTGTTGTCCATCCTGCTCGGCACCCCCCCGGCCCCGGTGCCGCGCGGGCTGACGTTGGCGGAGCTCGCAGTGCCCGCGGTGCCCGCGTCGCTGCCGTCCGAGCTGCTCGCGCGCCGCCCGGACGTGCTGCAGGCCGAGCAGAACCTGGTCGCGGCGAATGCCGACGTGGGAGCGGCGAAAGCCCTGTATTTCCCCGACATCTCGTTGACCGGGGCGCTGGGCCAGGTGAGCGCAGCGCTGGGCGACCTCACCGACAGCGCCGCGCGCAGCTGGAGCGCGGGCGCCGCGATCGCCGGTCCGCTGTTCACCGGCGGTGCGGTGAGTGGCCAGGTGGCGGCCGCAGAAGCGGCGCGCGAAGAGGCGCTGCTGGGATACGAGGCCACGGTGCTGGAGGCGTTGCGCGAGGTGAATGATGCGCTCGCCGGCGTGACTGCCACTGCAGGGAATTACGCGGCCCTGGAGCGGCGCGCCGATGCCTTGCGCGATTTCGCGCGGCTGGCGCGCATGCGCTTCGATGCCGGTGCGGCCAGCTACCTGGACGTGCTGTACGCGGACAACGAGCTGTTCGCGGCCGAGCTGGCGGCGATCGCGGCGCGCCAGTCGCAGCAGGTCAACATGATCACGCTCTACCGGGCGCTCGGCGGCGGCTGGCCGGAAGGCTGAGCGGTCTGCGGGGGAGGGGCCGCCATGGGCCCTCGAATCCGTCGCAACGGCACCGGCGAATCCTGCAATGTGACGGTCGTCACGATCAGGAAAAGTACTTAAAACAATCGTCTACGAGCTTGATCCAGGTCATGTTCCGGCCCTGGCCCGGTGGATATTATTCTGGCCGGTTAAGCTTGATTCAGAGCCAAGGAGGCTGCCATGGAAACCCGCAAGACCGCTGCCCGGACCAGGTCGTCCGCCAGCGAACAGGACGCCCGGCTGGGTCGCCGGTCCCGTCGTCGGCGCCGCCAGGCGCACGCCCGTCGCGCCTGAGGACGGCAAGAGGAGGGGGCGAAGCGCACGCCGCGACAATCACTCGCCGCGTCGCCTTCGCCCCGCACCAGGCCCCCGCAACACCCCCCGCGTTCAAACCGCTCAAGCCAGTCCCCGCCGCCCCAGGATCCGCCGCGACAGGATCGCATGCGCCCGCCGTCCGAGCGGGTAGCGCCACGCCAGCACCATCATCGGTACCAGCAGCAGGCAAGGCCAGGCCACGAAGGCCAGCTTGAGGCCCAGCGCCGCCTGGGCTGACATCGCGTCCTTCGCCGTGAAGCCGAACAGCGCCGGGATTGCCAGCGCGATGGCGCCGCCCACGCCCTGGTTGAGCTTGGTTACCAGCGCCTGGAAGGAAAAGAAGATCGCCGCGCGATCCCGGCGGTTGCGCCAGATGTCGTAGTCCACGATGTCCGCCAGCAGCGACGGCAGGGCGATGGAGGACAGGCCGAGGAAAAAGCCGAAGCTGGTCATGATGGCCATCATCGGGCGCAACGACGCCGGGCCCGGTTCCAGCCAGGGGACGCACAGCAGGGTGAGGATCATGCCGCCGGCGGCCGCAGCCCAGGCGCGATGCTTGTCGACCCGGCGCATCACCTGCAGCCACAGCGGCATGCCCAAGGCCATGGCCAGCGTCATCGGCAGGGCGATGTGAGGCACCTTGTCCGGCAGGCCGAGGTACTGGCTGGTGTAGATCACGAACAGGCTGGCGACCGCGCCGGTGGCAAGGCCGAACAGCACCTGCGTGACGAGGAAGTACTGCAGCGGCGGGTTGTCGCGCAGCGCCCGCCACAGGTCGCCCGGGCGCACCGGGCGCGCCTGCACCCGGCGCGCCGGCTCGGCCACGGTGAAGCACATCAGGACCACCGCGAGCGGGAGGCCGAGCATGATGAACAGCGCCAGCACGCGCATCACGGCCGGGCTGAACTCCGTCGTTCCGCCCACCAGCAGCATGGGCGAGGCCATGAACAGGATGCCGCCGGCAAAGCCGAGCAGCTGGCGCCACAGCACGATCCTGGAGCGTTCGTGGTAGCCGGTAGACAGCTCGGCCGCCATGGCCGTGTGCGGGATCTCGACCAGGGTCCAGCCGAGCGTGACCAGCAGGTACCAGGCCAGCAGGTGGCCCAGGCCGGCGTCGGCGGCAGGGTTGAACAGGAACCAGGTGCCGGCCGCGACCACGACCGCGCCGAGCACCATCCAGGGCTTGCGTGTCCCGGAGCGGTCGGACAGGTATCCGATCAGCGGGTCGGAAATGCCGTCGAACAGCCGCGCGATGAAGGTGGCGGTGGCCAGCCCGGCCAGCGTCACCGCGCTGTACTCGAGATAAAAGTTGGGCAGGATCGCCGCGGTGGGCGACATCAGCATGGACAGCGGCAGGTTGACCAGCCCGAACAGGATCAGCAGGGGGGTCGGCAGGCGGGAATGGGGGTTCATGACGACCGATTCTGCGCTCTTTCGGCCTGCGCCAGGCATCAGGAATCCGCTGCCTAAGCGCTAACAAACCTTAAGCAAAACAACGGGTTGCAACCCGGATTCAAGCGACTAGACTGTGGCGGTTAAGCAACGAGTCTAGCAACTTGGGGAGAAACATGAGACATGGACGCACCTTCACCGCGGCGCTGGCCGCTTTCCTGCTCGCACTGCCCGGCACGGTTCCGGCCGAGGACGAGGGCATCGAGTTCGGCGGCGCGGTCCGGCTGAACTACGCCTGGCGCGACTACGACGACACCAACAAGGACCGCGCCGGCGACTTCGAGCTCGAGCTGTTCCGCATCAACGTCCGCGGCACCGTCGGCGAGGTCATGCTCAACGCCGAGTGGCGTCGCTACAACGACTTCCAGGCCATCCACCATGCCTGGGTCGGCTACGAGTTCGACGACAACAGGCACATGGAGCTCGGCATCACCCAGGTGCCCTTCGGCATCCTGCCTTATGCCTCGCACAGCTTCTGGTTCGGCGGCACGTACTACATGGGCTTCGAGGACGACTACGACACCGGCGTGAAGTTCGTGCACGAGGCCGGCGACTGGGACTTCCATTACGCCTTCTTCAAGAACCCCGAGTATGCAGATCACAGCCGCGCGGACCGCTATTCCTTCGACCTGGTGACGGGTGGCGACCAGCAGAATGAAGAGATCAACCAGCTCAACTTCCGCGCCGCGCGCACGCTCACCCACAGCGACACCCGCAGCACGGAGCTCGGGTTGAGTCTCGAGGCCGGCCAGATCTACAACAACGTGACCACGGACACCGGGGACCGCTGGGCCGTGGCGGCGCACATGAACGGCAACTACGGCAAGTGGAACCTGCAGCTGCAGGGCGTGGCCTACGAGTTCAACCCGGAGAACCCGGTCGGCGTGTCGGACGATTTCGTCCAGCTCGGCGCCTTCGCCTTCCCCTTCCTGATGGCGGCCAAGGGCGAGGTCTACTCGGCCAACGTGGCGCGCTCCTTCGACCTCGACTGGGGACCGGTCACGGGTGTGACCTGCTACAACAACTTCACCTACATCGACCCGCGCGTGGACAACTCGGCCGAGTCCATGCAAAACGTCACCGGCTGCGCCTTCTCCGCGGGCGGCCTGTACACCTACGTCGACTGGATCGCCGGCAAGAACATGTGGTTCGCCGGCGGCGACGGCATCGGCCTGGACGGCGCTTCCGCCGGCAAGTGGCGTTCCCGGCTGAACATCAACCTCGGCTACTACTTCTAGCCGGGTCTCAGCTCAGTGCTCCGCCGCAGCTGGAGCCCTGGCCGGCGGTGCAGCCATAACAATGCTCCCCCACCGCGATGCGGCGGGGGAGCTTTTTTTCGTCCAGCAGGTCGCGCAGGTGGGGACTGTCGCCTGCGTCGCCCAGCGCCATGCCCAGCATCTGGTTGAAGTCGCAGTCGTAGAGGAAGCCCTGGTAGTCCACGCTGACCAGGTTGCGGCACATGACGCTTTTCAGGTTGTCCGCCCGGTAGGCGTTTTTCAGCAACGCCATGTAATCGTGGTACTGCCCCTTGGACAGGAGGATGGCACCGAAGCGCTTGATCGGCATGTTGGTGATGGTGAACAGGGCGTTGAACTCGATGCCGAACTCCTCTCCGAGCAGGCGCTTGTAGTCCGCTTCCAGCGCCTGCTGCGGCGGCGGCAGCGAGGCTCCGAGCGGGTTGTACACGAGGTTCATCTGCAGTCCCGTACCGGGGCGGCCGTAGCCCAGCGAGTTCAGTTCCTGCAGCGCGCTGATGGAGGCCTCGAAGACCCCGTTGCCGCGCTGCGCGTCCACGTTCTCCTTGGAGTAGCAGGGCAGCGAGGCGATGACCTCCACCCGGTGCTCCGCCAGGAAAGGGCCCACCCAGTCGTAGCCGGGCTCGCGCATGATGGTCGGGTTGAGCCGGTCCATGACGTGAATCCCGCGCTCGCGCGCCGCGGCGACCAGCCAGCGGAACTCAGGGTTCATCTCCGGCGAGCCGCCGGTCAGGTCCAGCGTGCCGACGCCATGACGTTGCGCGACTTCCAGCGCCAACTCCATGGTGGCGCGGTCCATCAGCTCCTTGCGTGTCGGCCCGGCGTTCACATGGCAGTGCACGCAGGCCAGGTTGCAGAGATAACCGAGGTTGAGCTGCAGCGTGTCGAGGCGCTCGCGCCGGATGCGGGGGAAATCCGTCTCCTGCAGCAGCGGCAGGGTGTCACGCATGGGGCTCTCCGTCGGCGGGCGCGTCCGCCCGCGCGGCACGCGGCGTCGGGCGGAAGGGGTTGAGCAACAGAGAGACCAGTCCCTGGTCGCGGGGTTCCCGCCATTGCTCGAGCCCGATCGGCATGCGGCGCTCGTCCTCGGCCGGCTCCACGGTGTAGCTGCGGAACACGCGGTCCCATACGGAGAGGTGGAAGCCGTAGTTGCTGTCGGTCTCGACGCGGCGCGTGGAATGGTGGATGCGATGCATGGAGGGCGTGACGAACACCCAGCGCAGGCGGCGGTCCAGCGCTCGCGGCAGGGCGATGTCGGTGTGGGTGAACAGCGAGCCGAGGCTGAGCAGCACCTCGAAGGCCAGCACCGCAACCGGGTGTGGCCCGAGCAGCGAGATCAGCGCCAGCTTGAAGCCCATGGAGAGCGCGATCTCCAGCGGGTGGAAGCGCACGCCCGTGGTGACGTCGAAGGCCGTGTCGCAGTGGTGCACCCGGTGCAGCCGCCACAGCAGCGGGACGGTGTGCATGAGGCGGTGCTGCCAGTAGATGGCGACGTCCAGCAGCAGGATGGCGGCGGCGATCTCCAGCCACGCCGGCCACGCCAGCAGCCCGAACAGGCCGCCGCCGTGCACCTGCGCGGCCCAGGCCACGGCCAGCACCGGAAAGCCGACGCGCAACACGCCGGTGCTGACGGCTACCATGCCGAAATTGACCAGTTGCCGCCGTGCCGGGCGGCCGTCGCCGCGCGCGGGCCAGCGCCTCTGGGCCGCGTAGAGCAGCAGCAGCAGGCCGAAAAAAGCCCCGAAGCGGACCAGGGCTTCGTTTTGCTCGAATTCCATGCGCTACAGGGTGCCTGCCGGCGGGCTGCGCACGCAAGAAGGAGGCGCCCTTGCGGACGCCTCCTTGGGTTAGCCCGTTTCACCAGGGGTCAGTCGCTTTCCCGAGCGGCTGTGGTTACGGCTTGACGGGCTTGGGGGGCTTGGGAGGCTTGGGGGGCTTTACGGGTTTGCCGCCACCGTTGCCCTTGCCCTTGCCCGCGGAGGGAAGCAGTTTCCCGGGGGCGCCCGGATCGACGATGTAGCCGTTCTGGGTGATGTCGACGTCGCCGATCAGGCCGTCCGTCAGCGTGAAGCTGAGGGTGTTGCCGTCCACGACCGCCGGGATGGTGAACCAGCTCGGAACCTCCGCGCCCGGGACCAGGCCGTACTTCCAGTACACCGTGTCGGGTGCCAGCTCTTCGCTGAATGTCAGCGTCACGTCGATCGAGCCGCCGGGCTTGACCTTGCTGACGGTGAACTCGAGCACGCCGTAGGGGAAGACATAGCCTTCGGGCGGAGGCTCGTATGCGTCGAGCGAGTTCCACACCGCATCGTCGATGCGCGCGTCGGAGTCAGACTCGGGCATCACGCTGAGCTTGGTCTGCACGCCGCTCTGGGTCTCGAGGTCCATGGCGTCGCCAAGGATGCGCCCGCGCCGGAACATGGCATTGTTGCCGCTGCCATCGTCGCCGGACCACACCGTGTAGCTGGCCCGGCCGTCCGGACGCAGCTTGATCTGGGTCTCGAAATCGCCGAAATCGTCCGCGAGGCCGTTCAGCGCGTCGCCGGCCGTGATGGCCTGCGGCTCGGTGAAGGTGGCGCCGAAGTCCGGCGTCATCAGCATGTAGAGATCGACGTCGGCCGCTTCTTCATAGTGCCGCACGTTGGTCTGCATGCCGAAGGCCACGTAGAGGACGTTCGAGTCCTGGCAGTCGGTGGGGTCAACAAGGCACTTCGGGCCGTCGCCAGGGGTCGGCACGATGCGTGGTTCCTTGGCGGTGTAACCGGAGGCCGCGTCCATCATTGGCGTCAGGTCGAGCGCGTCCGTCCAGGTCGCGCCGCCGTCGGTCGAGCGCCGCACGTAGAAGCGGTACGGCTCCTGGTCGTTGAGCAGCGAGAAGGCCGCGAGGTCGGGCACGTAGCTGAAGCCGATGAGGATATTGCTGCCGCGCATGGCGCCGCGATGCGCCAGCGCGTTCTCGATGTAGTTCTCGTCGGTGTCGATGTACTCGCCCATGACGCCCGTGCCGACGGCATCAGCCACTTCAACCACTTCGCCAAGCTCGTTGACGGTCGTGTAGGGGATGAAGCGCGTGCCGCTGAAATTCATCGCCGGGCCGTGCTGCTCCAGGTCGATGTCATACAGTGGGTCGCCGCCGGAGATGATGTGGGAGTAGCAGCCTCCAACGTGCACCTGCGGCTCGAGACGATCTGGCGTGAGGCCGCCCACGGCGCGCCGCAGCATGACATCCGATTCGCCGCCGCCCGTGAAGTTGCCCTGCTTGTAGATGAACAGCAGCGGCACCTCGTTGGTCTTGGCGGACTGGACCAGGAAGCGCACGCGGCGGGCGTTCTCCCACGGGTCGCTGAGGATGCAGCCATGCTCGCCGTACAGCGGCGGAGTCATGTAGTGGAAGCTGTGGTAGCGGACATACTTGCCGTCGTCCCAGCCCATCGTGCCCTTGGTTTCCTCGTAGGCGATCACCACCTGGTCGTCGACCTGGCCGATGTTCGGCCGCGAGGCGCCGACGTTGCCCTGGTCGTAGTCGCCGGCGGGATGCGTGATGAGGCTGGTGCCCGTCAACTTCTTGTTGCCGAAGATGTTCTTCGTGATGCGTGTCGGGACGCTCCACTGCCCGGCGACGAACCTGGGCGTGCTGATCTTGCCCGTGGCGGCGTCGTACGCATCGAGGTAGGTGTACCAGATGTCCGTGCCATGGTTGACGTTCGCGCCCGAGGCGCCGGAACCCGGCCCTTCCGCCTCGCCCAGCTTCAGGCCCAGCGGGTCTTCCTGCCAATTGAGGACGAAGCCGTACATGTTGCCGCGGTTGGCGTCCTGCTTGGCGTCACGAATACCGGTGCTCAGCTGGTCGGTCTTGAAGACTGCGCCCTCCCACTCTGTCCGTGCCTGGAACCTCTTACTGGTGCTATCCCACACCAGGCGCGAAGCGTACTGGCAGCTGTAGGGCACCGTGATGCCAAACAACTCCGGATACACGACGAAACGCTGCTCGCCGCCCGGGCAGAACTTGCTGTTGAAGGTCACCAGGATGTGGTTGCCGACGTTGAACACGTTCGGCTTGTCCGAGTCACCGTGGTAGGGAACGGCGTTCTCGTCCAGCCCGAGGTCCGGAGTCCCCTCCGGGCCGAGCATGGGCGGGCCTTCCTGCACCAGGATGCCGTATGCCGAGGTGCGCATCGCCGTGTTGTCGATGTTCAGCGGCGCGCTCCAGGTGTCCCCGTTGTCCAGGGAGTACTTGATGACGATATCGTAGGGCTTGCGCGTGTGGCTGCCCTTGGCATCCCAGACCTGTGCGTTCAAGTCGTAACCGACACTCTGGGCCTCGCCATAAACGGCGAACAGCGTGCCGTCCGGCGTGCGCAGGATCTTGACCTTGTTGGTGGATGCTATGCCGTCGGAGACCATGAGTGGTCCATCCGGCGGGTCGAATGCCATGGTGTCGCCGAGAGCCGGACCGGCCATGGCGGAGATGCTGAACACGGCCGCAGCCGTCAGCGCTGGCAATAACGAGCGTTTCATGATTTTGCCCCCCTTCGGGACTCCGGGGCCGACAGCCCTGCCGGCCAGGAACCGGAGCGTTCGGGCTAAGGCTAGGCAGGGGGGCGAGAGACGTCGGACCAAAACTGACGGCCGTCAGTTTTTGGATGAATTCCGCGCGAAAAGGTGAAATTTTTCACATTTTGGGGTGCGACGGACTCAAGCCAGGGGCAGCTGGCCGCGCTCGAAGCGCATCTCGTGCGCGCTCTCAGTGAGGATGCCCGCGTGCTTCAGGTCGGCGATGACCCGCGCGGCGGTCTCCGGGGCGATGTCCAGGGCCGCCGCCATGTCGAGACGGCGGATCCGCGGGCAGGGCTCCGGCGCCGCCAGGTCCGCCAGGTGGGCGAGGAACTTCAGCACGCGTTGCCGCGCCGGGCCATTCAATACTTCCAGCAGCAGGGAGTCGGTGCGCTCGAGCTGGGCGTGCCAGCGGCGCTCGATATCGCGATAGATAGAAGGCCGCTCGCGCTCGAGGCGTTCCAGCAAGTCGCGCGGGATCATGCACAGCTGGCAGGGTGTCACGGCGGTGGAATTCAGCCCGTAAGCCGGCTGCAGCAGGGCCTCGAGGCCGACCATGTCGCCCGGCCCGAGCATGCGCACGATCCGGCACTTGCCGGCGCAGTCGGTGCGCCAGAGCTTGATGAACCCGCGGCGGATCGAGTACACGCTCCGAGCGGGGTCACCCGCGTTGAACAGCGCCGCGCCCGCCGGCAGCGAATAGGCCTCCGCCTCGAGCATGGCCCGGTTGCCGAGATAGGTGGGTACGGGCTGCAGGGGCATGACGATCGGCGCCTGGCAGGCGCTGCAGTTCGCGCGCCCGCTCCAGTAGCCGGAGAGGCATGGTCGTGTAATCGCCCCGTCCATGGTGGCGCATCCTTGAGTGGCTTGGACTCTAGGCTACCACTGACACGAAGGCGCCGGGAGAATATCGGCGCTGCGGCGCAGCGTGCGTCGGCGCGGGACGTCGTGTGGAATTTTCGTGGATTCCTCAAGCCTGGATCCGTTTCCGACCGCGGCACGATTACAATGCCGTACTTTCCGCCCCGCGGATGACCCGATTCAGGCGAAACCAGATGATTGGCAAGTTGCTCAAGTGGATTCTCCCCCTCGTGGTGCTGCTGGCCGCGCTGGCGGGAGGCCGCTACATCATTTCCCAGCGCCCCGAGGCGCCGCAGTTCAATCCGCCCGTGGTGCCGGTGGCGATCGACGCCATCCGCGTCCAGCCGGTGGACTATCGCGTCGTCGTGCGCAGCGAGGGCACGGTCGAGCCCCGCACCGAGAGCACGCTGATTCCGCAGGTCTCCGGCAAGATCGTCGAGATCTCGCCGTCCTTCCGCGAGGGCGGCTTCTTTGCCGCGGGAGACCTGCTGGTGCGCCTCGACCCGCGCGACTACCAGCTCGCGATCGCCAGCGCGGAGGCGCAGGTGGCGCAGGCCGAATCCGCCCTGGAGCAGGAGATCGCACAGGCCAAGGTGGTCGAGAACGACTGGCGCATGCTCGGCAAAGAGGCGCCCGAGCTGGGCCTGCGCAAGCCGCAGATCGCTGCGGCCCGCGCCGCGCTGCTGTCGGCGCAGGCGCAGCTGGAGCGCGCCAGGGTGGACCTGCAGCGGACCCAGATCCGCGCGCCCTACGAGGGCCAGGTGCTGGAAAAGAACGTCGACATCGGCCAGTTCGTCTCCCCGGGCACCGTGCTGGCCCGGGTGTACGCCACGGATTTCGTCGAGATCCGCCTGCCCCTGTCCAGCCGCCAGCTGGAGTTCGTCGACCTGCCCGAGCGTTTCCGTGACGACACGACTGGCGGCTCCGAGGGCCCGGCGGTGCGGCTCAAGGCGTCCCTGGGGCGTGAGACCTGGGCTTGGGAAGGGCGCATCGTGCGTGCCGAGGGCGCCATCGACACCCGCAGCCGCCAGCTGTTCGTCGTGGCCCAGGTCGACAATCCCTACCGCCGCGGCGTGGGCGACCGCCCGCCGCTGCGCATCGGCCAGTTCGTCGAGGCCGAGATCGACGGCCGCGTCCTGCCCGGCGCTTACGTCATTCCCCGCGGCGCGCTGCGCGACGGCGATGGCGTGCTGGTGATCGACGCGGAGAGTCGCTTGCAGCGCCGCCAGGTCGAAGTGGCCTGGACCGACGGCGAGAATGCGGTGATCGTGGCCGGCCTGGCGCCGGGCGAGGTGGTGAACGTGACGCCGCTGGCCGTGGCCACGGACGGCACGTTGGTCAGCGCGACCATCGACGGCGTCCCGCCGGCCCCGCGTGAGCGGCCCGGTGAGGGTGGTCCCCCGGGCGACCGCGTCGCGGCCCAGGAGCGTCCGCAGTGAAGGGCATGATCGCCTGGTTCGCGCGCAACGACGTGGCCGCGAACCTGCTCATGCTGACCATCCTCGGCCTGGGCGCCTGGGGCCTCACCGCCAAGATCCCGCTGGAAGTGTTCCCCGCCTTCGAGCTGCGCAACGTCATCGTGCGCGTGCCTTTCCCCGGCGCCACGCCGTCCGAGGTCGAAGAGGGCATCACGGTCAAGATCGAGGAGGCGGTGCAGGACCTCGAGGGCATCAAGACGCTGCGCTCCACCGCGGTGGAGAATCTCGGCACCGTGGTGATCGAGGTGGAAAACAGTGCCGACCCGCGCGAACTCATGAACGACGTCAAGGCGCGCGTGGACGCGATCTCGACCTTCCCGGTCGACAGCGAGCGCCCGACGGTCTACATCCCGGAGATCCGTCGCGACGTCATCACCGTGGTGGTGTCGGGCGAGCTGCCGGAGTCCGAGTTGCGCCTCGTGGCCGAGCGCGTTCGCGACGAGCTGGTCGACCTGCCCGAGATCACCCAGGTGGAACTGGACGGTGTGCGGCCCTACGAGATTTCCATCGAGGTCTCCGAGCAGACCTTGCGTGAATACGGACTGACGCTGGAGCAGGTGGCTTCTGCAGTACGCAGCACCTCGCTGGACCTCGCGGCCGGTTCCGTGCGCACCTCGGGCGGCGAGATTCTCATCCGCACCCAGGGCCTGGCGCGCGTCGGCACGGAATTCGAGGACATCGTGGTGCGTAGCACCGAAGGCGGCGCCAAGCTGACCATCGCCGACATCGGCCGCGTGCGCGACGGCTTCAGCGAAGACCCGCTGGAGTTCCGCTATAACGGCCGCTCCGCGGCCTTCATCGACGTCTACCGGGTCGGCGAGCAGAGCGCGATCGAGGTGGCCGAAGTCGTGCGCGACTACATTGCCGCCACCCCGGCCTGGTTGCCGCCCGGCGTCAAGCTCGACTACTGGCGCGACCAGTCCCGTGTCGTTGAGGCGCGCCTGAACACACTGGTCAAGAGCGCCGTCCAGGGCGGCATCCTCATCATGGTGCTGCTGACGCTGTTCCTGCGGCCGGCGGTCGCTGCCTGGGTGGTGATCGGTATCCCCGTGGCGTTCATGGGCGGCATTGCACTGATGCCGGTGTTCGGCGTCACCATCAACCTCATCAGCCTGTTCGCCTTCATCCTGGTGCTGGGCATCGTGGTGGACGACGCCATCGTCACCGGTGAGAACATTTTCTCCCGGCTGCAGAAGGGCGAGGACCCGCTCCAGGCCTCTATCCGCGGCACGCAGGAAATCGCGGTGCCGGTCACCTTCGGCGTGCTGACGACCGTGGTGGCGTTCACGCCGCTGCTGATGATCGAAGGCGTGCGCGGCCAGATCTTTGCCCAGATCCCGCTCATCGTGATCCCGGTGCTGCTGTTCTCGCTGGTCGAATCCAAGCTGATCCTGCCGGCCCACCTGAAGCACGTGCGCATCCGCAACCAGCAGAACGAGCGCGGCTTCACGCGCCTGCAGGCGATGGTGCAGCGCGGCCTGGAGCGCAGCACGCGCGCGGCCTACACGCCGGTCCTGAACTGGTCGCTGCACAACCGCTACCTGGCCGGAGCGCTGTTCACCGCCGTACTGATCATCCTGTTGAGCGTCGCCATCGGCGGCCACCTGCGCTTCATCTTCTTCCCGCGCATCCAGGCCGAGACCGCCTCCGCCACCGTGACCATGCCGCCCGGCACGCCCTTCGAGGCCACCCAGGCAGCCATTCAGCGCATCAACGCCGAAGCCGAGAGCCTGAGAGAGCGCTACACGGACCCCGACACTGGCGAGAGCGTGATCAAGGGCATCCTGTCCACGGTCGGCTCGTCCGGTGGCGGCAGCACCCCGCGTACCGACATCGGTCGCGTTGTGTTCGAGATCACGCCGCCGGAGCAGCGCACCCTCGACGTCACCAGTTCCGACCTGGTGCGCGAGTGGCGGCGTGGTATCGGCCAAATCCCAGGCGCCAAGGAGGTCAGCTTCCGCGCCGAGATCGGCGGCGGCGGCTCGCCGCTGGACGTGCAGATCACAGGCCCGGACTTTCCCGCCCTGCGCACCCTGGCAGGGCAGGTGCGCGAGCGCCTGGAGACGTACCCGGGTGTATTCGACATCACCGACAGTTTCGAGGATGGCAAGGAAGAGATCCGGCTGCAGATCCGGCCCGAGGCCGAGTTGCTCGGGATCACGTTGGAAGACCTGGCCCGACAGGTCCGGCACGCCTTCTTCGGCTTCGAGGTCCAGCGCATCCAGCGCGGACGGGAGGAAGTGCGGGTCTACGTTCGCTATCCGGAGACCGAGCGGCGCTCGCTGGAGAGCCTGGACTCGATGCGCATCCGTACCCCGGGCGGCGCGGAGGTGCCGTTTGCCGACGTCGCCGTGGCGGAGTACGGCCGCGGCTTTTCACAGATTCGTCGCGTCGATCGGAACCGCACCATCAACGTGACGGCCGACGTCAACAAGGAGAGCGCGGACGTCGAGGCCATCAAGCGGGACATCAACGAGTTCCTCTCCGCCGAGGTGAAGCGCTATGCCGGCGTCAGCTTCAGCCTGGAAGGCGAGGCGCGGGAACAGCGCGAGTCCTTCGGCAGCCTGGGCTACGGCCTGCTGTTCGTCCTGTTCACCATCTACTGCCTGCTGGCGATCCCGTTCCGTTCATACCTGCAGCCGCTGATCGTCATGAGCGTGATCCCCTTCGGCGCCGCCGGCGCCATGCTGGGACACATGATCATGGGAATGAGCCTGACCATCATGAGCCTGATGGGCATGCTGGCCCTGACCGGCGTGGTGGTGAACGACAGCCTGGTGCTGGTGGACTACATCAACCGGCGGCGTGCCGAGGGCATGGCGCTGCTGGAGGCGGTCGCCACGGCCGGCGTAGCGCGCCTGCGCCCGGTGCTGCTGACTTCCCTGACGACCTTCGCCGGCCTCACGCCGCTGATCTTCGAGAAGTCCACCCAGGCCCAGTTCCTCATCCCCATGGCCGTGTCGCTCGGCTTCGGCATCCTGTTCGCGACTTTCATCACCCTGGTGCTGGTGCCGCTGAACTACCTCATGCTGGAGGACGCCCGCGGCTTCTTCGGCCGGCTGTTCGGTCGTGGAAGCCGCGCCGGCACTGGATCTGCTGCGGCGCACACCTAGTGGAAATCGCCTAGGCACAAACTGACTTGAGTCAAACATGACAGCCCGCTGAGTGGGCACATTTCACCCGCAACTAAATGAGAGTTCTCTAATTGAGAATCGTCTGCATTTAGGGGGACTGCCCCGCGACAACGGGGCTTAACAAGAAATGTGCAAGGGGTTGATCATGAACACTTCCAGGTGCGGACTGCCTGCCCGCTGGACAGGAATACTGCTCGCCGCCGCCATCCTGGCGCTCGGCGGGTGTAGTGGTGACGACGGTGACGATGGCGTGGCGGGTCCGCCGGGCGCCGACGGTTCCGACGGTATCAATTGCTGGGACCTGAACGAAAACGGCGTGGCCGATCCTGAAGAGGACAGGAACGGCGACGGCACGATCGACGTGTTCGACTGCCAGACGCCGCCGCCTTCGATTGCCGATCCCGAAACGCTGCACGCGGCGTATTTCGCGGACCGGGCTTACGAGGACGGCGCCTGCCTGGCCTGCCACGGCAAGATCGGCGACGACATCCTCACCACCGGCCACTGGAAGTGGGAAGGCGTGGCTGCGGGTATCGAGGGCTTCGAGGCCGGCATCCACGGCAAGACGGACATCATCAACAACTTCTGCGTCGCCGTGCCGACCAACGAGGGGCGCTGCACCCAGTGCCACATCGGCTACGACTGGAAGGACGACACCTACGACTTCGGCAACGCCAAGCTGATCGACTGCTTCGCCTGCCATGACCAGACCGGCACCTACTCCAAGGCCCCGCCCGCGGCCGGCCGGCCGCCGGCCACCGTGGACCTGCAGGCCGTGGCGCAGAGCGTGGGCGAGAACAACGGCGTGCCGACCCGCAAAGCCTGCCTGTTCTGCCACCAGAACGCCGGCGGCGGTGACAACGTCAAGCACGGCGACCTGTCGAGCGATCTCATCGCGACCACGCGCGAGTACGACGTCCACATGGGCGTCGATGGCGGCGACCTGAACTGCGGCGCCTGCCACGACGTCAAGCGCGACCTCGACGGCAACCTGCTGTCCCACGGTATCGGCGGCATGCCCTACCACTCGGTGGACGAGGGCGTGATGCGCCAGTGCGACGACTGCCACAGCCCGAGCGTCCATGTCGGTACCTCGGTTGAAGCCATCTTCAACTCGCATGAACGGCTCGCGTGCCAGGCCTGCCACATCCCGGCGATTTCCCGCAAGCTGCCCACCAAGACCGAGTGGTACTGGGCGGACGCGGGCCAGGACATCGATCCGATCCCGATCGACGCGGACACCGGCAAGCCGGCGTACGACAAGATGAAGGGTTCCTTCAATTGGGAGCTGAACGTCCGGCCGACGCTGCGCTTCTATGACGGCAAGTGGATCAAGTCACTGATCGGCGAGAACGACACCGTGGCCTCGCTCCCCTCCGAGGACGGCAAGGTCTATCTCGGCGGGCCGGCGGCGGATTACACCAACCCGGACGCCAAGATCTATCCCTTCAAGAAGCTGATCGGCAACCAGCCGGCGGACGCGAACAACGGCACCATCCTTGTGCCCCACCTGTTCGGCACGGCCGGCGGCCCGAACCCCTACTGGGGCGCGTATGACTGGAACCTCGCCCTGCAGGACGGCGCGGACCGTACCGGTCAGCCCTACACGGGTGAGTTCGAGTTCGTCGACACCGTCAGCTACTGGGCCGTGAACCACGAGGTCGCGCCGGCGGCAGATGCGCTCGGCCAGGGCGGCAACTGCGGTGACTGCCACTTCAGCGACCAGATCGACTGGGCCGGCCTCGGCTGGACAGCTGATCCGGTTGAAGGCGGTACCCGCCCTTAAGCTGAGCGGAGCTTCCCCTCCATCAAGGCGCCCACACTTCGGTGTGGGCGCCTTTCTCGTGGTCGCGTGACGCGGCGCAAGAAATACTCGCGCCGTTTTTGCTGCACAATATGGGCCGGGACCATGCCTAGCCGGAGCCGGCCTTGAAGAAGAACGCGTACAGTCGGGATGAATTGCTGCAGGCCGGCCACGGCACGTTGTTCGGGTCCGAGGGCGCGCGGCTGCCGTTGCCGCCGATGTTGATGGTCGATCGTATCACCAGCATCACCGGCGACGGCGGTGCCCACGGCTTCGGCCAGATCACGGCGGAGCTCGACATCCACCCCGACCTCTGGTTCTTCAAGTGCCACTTCGAGTCCGACCCGGTGATGCCGGGCTGCCTGGGGCTCGATGCGATGTGGCAGCTGATCGGCTTCTTCCTGTGCTGGAGCGGCGGCCCGGGTCGCGGTCGCGCGCTGGGCGTGGGCGAGGTCAAGTTCAGCGGCCAGGTGCTGCCGACGGCCAGCCTGGTCACCTACCGCATCGACCTCAAGCGGGTGCTGCTGCGCCGGCTTTACATGGGCATCGCGGACGCCACCATGGAAGTCGACGGGCGTCGCATCTACAGCGCCACCGACCTCAAGGTCGGCCTGTTCACCTCAACCGATTCTTTCTAAGGAGCTCTCCATGCGACGCGTGGTGGTCACGGGTTACGGCATCGTATCGAGCATCGGTAACACGGCCGCGGAAGTGCTGTCCGCGCTGCGCGAGGGACGCTCCGGCGTGCGTTTCAGCGAGGAGTATCGCGAGCTCGGCTTCCGCAGCCACGTGTTCGCGCCCGTGGACATCGACCTGGCGGCACTGATCGACCGCAAGCTGAAGCGCTTCATGAGCGATTCCAGCGGCTACGCCTGGGTCGCGATGGCCGAGGCCCTGGCGCATGCCGGCCTGGGTGAGGACGACATCGTCGATCCGCGCGTCGGCCTGGTGGTCGGGACCGGCGGCGCCTCGAACGAATACGTCCTCATGAACGCCGACATCGTGCGCAGCAAGGGTGCGCGCAAGGTCGGTCCCTACATGGTGACGCGCTGCATGTCCTCCGCCGTGGCCGCCAACCTCGCCACCGCTTTCCGCATCAAGGGCGCCAGCTACAGCATCAGCTCCGCCTGCGCCACCAGCGCGCACTGCATCGGCCATGCCGCCGAGCTCATCCAGTGGGGCAAGCAGGACATGGTGTTCGCCGGCGGCGCCGACGAGGTGCACTGGGGCAGCTCGGCGATGTTCGACGGCATGGGCGCGCTCTCGTCCAAATACAACGACACTCCCGAGCGCGCCTCGCGCACCTACGACGCCGATCGCGACGGCTTCGTCATCTCCGGCGGCGGCGGCATCCTGGTGCTGGAGGCGCTGGAACACGCCCAGGCCCGCGGTGCGCCGATCATCGCGGAACTGGTCGGCTACGGCGCCACGTCCGACGGCGCCGACATGGTGCAACCCTCGGGCGAGGGCGCCGCGCGCTGCATGCGCATGGCACTGCAGGACCTGGACGACCCGGTGGATTACCTGAACTCGCACGGCACCAGCACCCCGGTGGGCGACGTGCGCGAGCTCGAGGCGGTGCGCGAGGTGTTCGGCGCCGCTGCGCCGCCGATCAGCTCCACCAAGTCGCTGGGCGGCCATGCGCTGGGCGCCGCCGGCGTCAACGAGGCCATTCACTGCCTGCTGATGATGGAGCACGGCTTCATCAGCGCCTCGGCCAACATCGAGAACCTCGATCCCGCCGCCACGGGCTTCGACATCGTGCGCGAGCGGCGCGACGGGGCGCAGCTCAATACCGTCATGTCGAACAGCTTCGGCTTCGGCGGCGCGAACGCCACCCTGGTGTTCCGGCGCTTCTAACCCCCGGCCTCCGGGCGCCGTGCCGTGCGGATGCCTGTTTGCGGGGACGCTGTGAATACATCCCTGTACGCTCGCTCGCGCACGTCCTGTGCGCGAGCGCCCCGCAAACAGGCATTCCACCCGGCACGCGGCAGGCATCGGGGCGAACGAAGCGCAGCCCCATGGCGCCGCATCGCCTTGCTTCCGCGCCCTACCTTCCGCCAGTCGCACGACGACGGCCTCCGCCTCGGCACGTGGTTCCGTGAGCGCAGGTCGGGCCTGGTCTGAATTTGCCGGTGGGGGTTGCGGGTAGTCCTGTTCGGGGTGCTCGCGCACAGGACGTGCGCGAGCAAGCCTACAGGGACGTATTCACGGCGTCCCCGAACAGGGCTGCGCGCAACGCCCGGGCACGATAGCGCAGGTCAGGCGGGGGCGCGCTCGGTCTTTGCCAGCAACACCGGCAACAGCGTCATGTTCCCCAGCAGCGCCGCCGTCATGGCAAGGCCGGTGAGCAGGCCGAACATGATGGTCGGGATGAAGGCTGACAGGGCCAGCACCGAGAAGCCGAGCACGATGGTGATCATGGTGTAGTAGAGCGCGCGGCCGATGGAGGTGTGGCAGCGCATGATCGCGGCCCAGGGGTCGCCGTCGACGCGGATCTCTTCCTGGTAGCGGTGCACGTAGTGGATGGTGTTGTCCACGCCGATGCCGATGGTGATGGCGGCGATGGTCACTGTCATCAGGTCGAGCGGAATGCGCGCCCAGCCCATGAGGCCGAGCACCAGGGCGGCGGAAAGGAGGTTGGGCAGGATGCCGAGGACGGAGTAGCGCACCGAGCGGAACAGCACCAGGAACATCACCATGATGGCGCCGAAGACCACCCCGAGGGTGAGGATCTGGGAGCGGAACAGGCCCTGCAGCATGTTGTTGTACAGCACCATCATGCCCGACAGGTGCACGTTGTCCGCGCCGTAGCCCATTTCCTCCTCGAGATGCCGCTCGATCTCCTGCAGCATCTGGTTGCGTCGCAGGTCCGGCGCCGACTCGTAGACGCGGATGCTGAAGCGCAGCTGGTTGCCGTCCTCCGACATGTAGGGGTCGAACAGCACTTCCTTCACGTTCTCGGGCAAGCGCTGGTAGAACACCGAGATGAAGAAGTCCTCGCTGAGCACGCGCGGCTCCAGCTTGCCGAACATCTCCATGGCGGTGCTGATGGACAGCACCTTGCCGGTGCCCTCGAGCGACTCGAGGTATTCGTGGATACGCTTCGCCTCGCGCAGGCCGGCACTGTTCATCCAGTAACTGGTGCTGGCGATGCCGCTGCCGTCTTCCACCTCGAGCTCCTCGAAGCCGGAGAGGAAATCGGGCTCTTCGAAATCGTCCTTTGCTCCCTCCGGCTCTGCCGCCGGGGCGTCGACCAGCACGTCCAGCGGGGTGGTGCCGCCGAGTTGCTCGTCGATCAGCCGCATGCCCTGGTAGATCTCGGTGGATTTCTTGAAGTAGTCGATGAAGCGGTTCTCGATGGAGAGCTGGAAGGTGCCGGCGACGCCGGCGACCGCGAGTACCGCGCCGGCCAGCAAGGTCAGGCCCGGCCGGGCCGTGATGCCGCGCGCCAGCGCGCCGGTCATGGCGCCGGTGACGTTGCGCAGCTGCGGCGACTTGCCGGCCTTCAGCATCACCAGGGCGGCGGGAAACAGCGTGAAGGACAGCACGAACGCCACGCCCAGGCCGAGGACCATCATCCAGCCGAAGTCGATCACGGGGCGGATGCCGCTCACCAGCAGTGAGCCGAAGGCCACCATGGTCGTGAGCGCGGTGTAGAGGCAGGGCACGAACTTGCTGTGCACGGTGTCGCGCACCAGCGTGTACTGGTCGGCGTCGGGGTGCAGTTCGTGCAGCTCGCGATAACGCACCACCAGGTGAACGCACAGCGCCAGGTTGAGGATCAGCAGCAGCGAGACGAAGTTGGAGGAGACCACGGTCACGGGCCAGCCCATCAGGCCGAGCAGCCCCAGCATGGCCACGACGGACGAGGCGCAGGTGATGACGGGCAGCACGACCCAGCGGGGCTGGCGGAAGGCGACGAACAGGATCAGCACGATGAAGGCGCCGACGGCCGCGCCGAACACCACCAGGTCCGAGCGCACGAAGGCGATCGAGTCCACGGCGATCATGGGCACGCCGCCGAGATGGATCTCGGCCTGGTCGCGGAACCTGTCCAGCACCGCGCGCACATCCGCGATCGCCTGCGTCTCCTGCTCGCGCAGTTCGGCGCCGCGTGCGGCGATCTTCTGGTCCAGCTCCGCCAGGCGCGCCTGCTCGCCCTCGTCCAGTCCCTCCTCCTGGGCCTTGATGCGCAGCTGGTCCCGTTCGCGCTGCATGGCGCGGTAGGACTCGTCCTGCACGAACTCGACGCGGATGCCGCTGGTGCGCCCTTCCGGACTGACCAGCAGGTTGCGGTAGAGATCGCTTTCCAGCAGCCGGCGACAGTCCTGCGCCCGGTCCGGCCCGTCGCAGGTCAGCGCCTCGGGCTCGGTCGGCAGCTCGGTGAGACTCGCGTCCAGCCCGTCGAGCACGGGCACGTCCAGCAGGGTGGTGACCGCGGCGATGTGCGGGAGCTCGGCGAGGGCGTCACGCAGCGCGGCGAGGCGGGCCAGGGCCGGCTCCGTGAACAGGCCGTCTTCGGGCGTATAGGTGACGACGAGGAAATCATCGGACTCGTAGCGCGCGCGCACGGTGCGGTAGAACGTCACCGCCTCGTCCCCTTCCATCACCAGCGTCTCGGAGGAGGCGTCGAGCTGGAAACGCGGCGCGAACAGGGCCAGCACGCCGACCACGAAGGCGACCGCCACCAGCGTCACTATGGGGCGTTGCAGCACGACGGTGTCGTAGGCTGCGGTGAGGCGGCGCGCAGCGCGCCCGGCGATGCTCATCTGCGTTCCTGTTCCGGGGCGGTCAATCGGCGTCGGGCGCGCCAGGCAACTGTTCGAGCGCGGTGCGTAACTGGATCAGCTTGGTGCGGGCGATGGCGGCGTTTTCCGGGCCGATGCGCAACAGGATCTTCTGCCCGGGCGACAGCGCCTCCAGCTCCGGATCCGCGAACTGGTACAGGACGTGCGGGCGCGCCAGGGCCAACGGGCCGGACACCCGCGGCGTCGCCAGCAGGTGGTCGATGATTTCCAGCGCGCGGTTGTGGAACTGCCGGCCCGGATAGCCGAGCTCCTCGTAGGCCTGTTGCAGCAGCGGGTAGTGGCGCCGATAGGCGTCGGCCAGCATGCCGATGTCGACGGCCTCCACGAGCCGGAACAGGGGCGCATAACGCTCGTAGTTCGCGGGCGCAATGTACAGCTCGTCTTCCTCGCCCTCGACCAGGAACAGCCCGCCGATCGGCGGCACGACGCGCGCCTGGATCCAGAGCCCGTCGCGACTGAGGTTGTCGGTGGTGGCTACCAGCTTGCGAATGACGTCGTTCGCGGCCAGGTGCTGGCTCGCCAGCGTCTCCCCGGCGGCAGCCGCAATCACCGCGCGCGCCTCGGCGTCGCTCTCGTCCAGGGACGGCAGCGGGGCGGCGGGCTCGGCCTCCGGCTCGGCCACGAAGGCCGGCTCGGGCTCGGGCTCACGCGCGACCGGGGCCGCGGCGGGCGCCTGCTCTGCGCCTGCATCCGGCGCGTCGGGCAGCTGCACGGGCTGGGGCGCCGGCTCGTGCACCTGGCGCGGATAGCAGAAGGCCACCAGGCCGATCACCGCCAGTGCCAGCAAACCCCATGCCAGGTGCTTGTGCATAAACGTTCCGCTCCGGCCTCAGGTGGCCGCGACCAGGAGCCGCGAGTCGAAGCTGCGGGTCGTGCCGTCCTTCGCTTCCAGGCTGACTTCCCACAGGTCCTCGTCCGGGATGCTGGTGCGTTCGCGCCCAGGCAGTTCGCGCTCGTCGTCCACCTGCAGGCCCCACACCCGCACGTGGCGGATGTTGCGTACCGGAATGCGCTCGGCATCGAACTTTTCGCGCAACCCCGGCGCCACCGCGTCGCCGGCCCAGGTAGCGAACCCGGCGTCCCGGATGGCCGCGACTGCGGGCGGCATGGGGAAATCCTGGGCGGTGCTGGTCACGGTCCGATCCTCCTTGGCGGCGAGTGTTGAGCTAGACTAACCCCCCATCATGAGCCTCGCCACCCCCCGTGCCCCGCTATGGGCGGGATGCCGAGTGCTCGCAGAGACTGCCAAGCAGAGGAGGCCCGTCGTGGTCGTGGACTCAGTCAAGAACAGATCATTTCTCGCCGTGCTCGCGGCCGTGAGCATGTCCCTGGCCCTGGCGGGCTGCGCCAAGGAAGAGGCAGCCACCGCGCCGCAGCAGGCCGCACCGTCTCAGGACGCCGCGCCCGCCCCTGCGCCCGCGGCGGCGGCTGCGCCCGCAGCCGCACAGGCCACGGCTGCGGAGCCCGCGGCGCTGATCGAGCGCGACAAGCTGTTCGGCAACCCGGCGCGCTCCAGCGCCCAGCTCAGCCCGGACGGCAAGCGCATCGCCTACCTGGCGCCGCGCGACGGCGTCATGAACGTGTGGGTGGCGCCGCTGGACGACATCGCCGCGGCGCAGCCGGTGACGGCAGAAAAGGTCCGCCCCATCCGCGGTTACTCCTGGTCGCCTGACGGCACGCAGATCCTGTACGTACAGGACAAGGGGGGCGACGAGAACTTCCTGCTCTACGGCGTGAACCTGGAGAGCGGCGAGACGCGCGACTACACGCCGTTCGACAATGTGCGCGTCACCATCGTCGGGGTCAGTAACAAGGTCAAGGACGAGATCCTGATCGGGCTCAACAACCGGGATCCGCGCTGGCACGACGTGCACCGGCTCAACCTGGACAGCGGAGAGATCACCCTGGTGCGCCAGAACGACGGCTATGCCGGGTTCGCCGCCGACCAGGACCTGGAGCTGCGCATTGCCGCCAAGCCGACGCCGGACGGCGGGCTGCTGGTGGAGCGCATCGGCGCGGACGGGGAGACGTCCCTGCTGACGACCATCCCGTCGGAGGACTCGCTCACCAGCAACGTCCTCTCCATCCCGCAGGGCGCTGATTTCGCCTACATGCTGGATTCGCGGGGCCGCAACCTCGGCGCGCTGGTCAAGCTGGACCTCGAGAGCGGCGAGACCGAGGTCATCGCCAGCGGGCAGCGCGCCGACATCGGCGGCATCATGAGCCATCCGGTGACCGGCGAAGTGCAGGCCTATGCCGAGAACTACCTGTCCAACCGCTGGTACCCCATCGGTGACGCCCTCAAGGCGGACATCGAGTTCCTGGACCGCGAGGCCGGCGGCGAGTGGTCCGTCACCAGCCGCACCGACGACGACCGCTACTGGTCGCTGGTGATCGACCGGGTGACCGAGCCTGCGGCCTACTGGCTGTACGACCGGGAGGACAAGACGCTGGAGCGGCTGTTCACCATTCGGCCGGAGCTGGAGGGCGAGACGCTGGCCGCGATGCACGCGGTCGAGATCAAGAGTCGCGACGGCCTGACGCTGGTCAGCTATCTTTCGCTGCCGCCGCACCTGGACCCGGAGGGCAAGGGCGTGCCGGTGGAGCCGGTGCCCATGGTGCTCAACGTGCACGGCGGGCCCTGGGCGCGCGACGGCTTCGGCTTCCGTGGCGATCACCAGTGGCTGGCCAACCGCGGCTACGCCGTGCTGTCGGTGAACTTCCGCGGCTCGACCGGCTTCGGCAAGGACTTCGTCAACGCCAGCAACCTCGAGTGGGGCCGCAAGATGCACGACGACCTGATCGACGCGGTCGACTGGGCCGTCGAGCAGGGCATCACCACGCGCGACCAGGTCGCGATCTTCGGCGGCTCCTACGGCGGCTATGCCGTGCTGTGGGGCATGACCAACACGCCCGAGCGCTTCGCCTGTGGCGTCGACATCGTCGGCCCGTCCAACCTCAAGACGCTGCTCGACAGCATCCCGCCCTACTGGGCGTCCTTCTTCGAGCAGTTTGCGCGCCGTGTCGGCGACCCGCGCACCGAGGAGGGCCAGGCCCTGCTGGCGGAGCGTTCGCCGCTGACCTACGTGGAGAACATTCAGAAGCCGCTGCTGATCGCCCAGGGCGCCAATGACCCGCGCGTGAAGCAGGCCGAGAGCGACCAGATCGTGGCGGCGATGGAAGAGCGCGAGATCCCCGTGACCTACGTGCTGTATCCGGACGAGGGCCACGGCTTTGCCGTGCCGCAGAACCGGCTGAGCTTCTTCGCCGTGGCCGAGGCCTTCCTGGCCGACTGCCTGGGCGGGCGCTACGAGCCGGTCGGCGACGATTTCGCCGGCTCGAGCATCCAGGTGCCGGCGGGCGCGAAGTTCGTGCCCGGCCTGGAGGACGCCCTGGGGTCGGTCAAGGAGGCCGAGTGAGCCGCGCATTGCGGAGCCGCCCCCGACGGGGGCGGCTGCAGCGCCTCGTGGCCATCTTGGGCGGCACGGCGCTGCTCGCCGGCTGTGCAGCGACCCCTTCGCTCACGGTCGATAAGCTCGATGAGCCCTGGCGCTGCGCCAGCGTGGCCTGGATGGAACTGACGGACCGTCCTGCCTCGATTGCGGAGCAACGCATCCGGGCCGAGGTCATGCGCGCGCTGGAAGGGAAGGGGTATACGGTGGACGAGACCGCCCCGGACTGCCTCGTCGCCGGGCTGATCTTCACCGGCGCGCGTCCAGGTTCGCCAGTGAGTGTCGGCGTCGGGGCCGGGAGCTGGGGCGGGAATTTCGGCGGCAGTGTCGGTATCAGCCTCCCGCTGGGTGGCGGTCCGCGCACCTACGGCAACCTGGGCGTGGACTTCATCGACCGGGAGCTCAACGCGCAGGTCTGGCGCGGCACGCTGGAAGCAGCGTTCCCCACGCCTGAGCCGGACGATGCGCAGGTGGCGGCGGCCGTACAGCAGGTGCTGGCGTCCTTGCCCGCGCCTGCCGCTGCCACCGCCCCGTAGGTCGTCCCCGCGCGGGCTACGGCCCGCTGCGCACTGACTGATTGAGCAGGGCGCCGTCGTCCGCGATGCGGCGCAGGCTCCAGTTGAGCACGTAAGGCGTCACGACACCGTCGGACGGCGCGGCCATCACGACCGCGTCGTGGCCGCCGGCCCCGCCCGGGCCGCAGCCGCCGCTCTTCAGGCTGACGCGCAGCTGGTACTGCGCCGGCCGGCCGGAGTCGGGCAGCGGGCAGGCGATCGCCGGGTCACGCTGCCAGCCGGGCCGCGCCGGGCGATCGGCCCAGCAGATCATGGCGCCGGCCGAGTCGATCACCTGCAGGCACATCCCGCCGGGCCCGCCGGCGTCGTCGTGGTCTTCATGGTCGTCCGCGGCTGCAGTGACGACTTCGCCGCTGTCGTGCCCGCCGCAGTCTTCCTCGTCGTCATGCGAGCCGCCTTTGCGGCCCTTGACCTGGAAGATCTCGGCGTCGACGTCGGCAAACAGCACCTCGCCGCCCTTGCTCTGGAAGGTGAAGCTGTCGTCCGGATTCCAGTTGGAATCCAGCACGCCGGCCAGTGAATGCGTATCCGACTCGCGCACCACCTGGCCCAGGGCCGGGGTCGCGAGCAGCGCCGCGGCCATGCAGGCCAGCGTCGCCAGTCCCAGTGGTTTCGTGTTCATGGTGTTGCCCCCTTGTGGCATGGGCGGCCCGCATCGGGCGGGCCGCCCCTGGTGTCAACCGGAACGGTGTTCCGGCTTGGGTTCAAGCCGCGGTCACTCGACCGGTGTCTCGACGCAGTACTGCAACAGCTCGACCGGCACCGGGTGCTCGTGCACGAAGAAGATCACGGCACGGGCGTCGTCGACGGCCTGCGCGAAGCCCCAGGCGTTGTCACCGTAGAAGTCGGTATAGCTGTCGCCTTCCTCCGTGGTCGCCGCTGCGAGGCCGCCTACATAGCCGCCCTCGTCAGCCAGTGGCGGAAACACCAGCTTCAGGATCGATTCACGCGCCACCTGCACGGTGACCTCGGGCGGATCGCCGCTCACGTCGATGACTTTCAGGTAGCACACGTCGCCGGCATAGGTCTCGCCGCGGTCATAGCTGTACTTCACGAAGTTGAAGTACGGGAAGGGCACCTTGCCTTCTTCCTGGCCCGTATTGGGCAGCCCGAACAGCGTCGTCGCTTCACCGGTCATCTCGGCACCGATGTTCATGATCACCGTCGTGTACATCAGCTCGTCCAGCCCCATGGGATGGAACTTGTCCGCGGCGGCGCCCAGCATCGCTGCTGCACGGTCCATGAGGTGCAGCGCCCGCGCGTCGTCGCCCTCGTGCTCCGGCCATTCCGGCAGCACGACGTCGTCGCCCGGGTTCACCTCGGGATGCGACAGTGCGGCCGTCTCCAGCAACCGCTCGAAGCCGGCCAGGTTCTCGCGCGGCGCATCGATGGTCTTCAGCACCGGTATGCCGTCTTCCATGTAGCTCACGACCAGCCGACCGGCTTCGTCCAGCGCGATCGAGCTTTCGGGCGTGGTCAGTGTCGTCAGCAGTTCGATCAGGGCGGAGTCGAGCACCTTCGGCGGCGAACGCACGGCGCTCAGGCGGCCGAAATCGGCCTCCGTCACGCAGCCCGTGTACTGCGGGTCGACCTCGCCGTCGAGGAAGGGAACGCGATAGGCCGTAATGCCCAGCTCGCTGTAGATCGAGCCGGTCCCGAGCTGCACATAGCCGGAAGAAGTGTCTGCGAGCAGGGCATCGATATCTTCGACCGTCAGCGGGCATTCTTCCGTGCCCAGCTTTTCAGGAAACACGATCGGCGAGCGCACCCAAGTCTCCTTGTCCTTTGGTCCGAGGCCCCAGGTCATCAACGGCACGCCGTTCACGTCGCGGTCGAGCAGCGCCATGTCGCCGAGAAAGTCGTCCGGGGAGGAGCCCGGCTTGCCGCCGCCACCCCCACCACCGCCACCGCCACCGATGCCGCCGCCCCCATTGCCACCACCACCACCGCTACCGCCACCACCACTGGGGCCGGCCACGGCGAGGGACGTGACGAGCGCCACGACCAATGCCATCAGTATCTTTCTTGCCCCCAACATGATTGGTCACCTCCGTGTCCCGGGAGTACGGCCTGCGCAGTTACCGTTTCTCCTTGTCAGAAGGCGGCGCAGGCTTGCCACGGAGGGGGTTGTCGGCCCTGGGACCGGGGCCTGCGCCAGGCCTGCGCCGCCCCGTGAGCTATGTATGGTTGCTGGCGGCAAGGAGCGCCATGGGGTGAATCACCCATGCCCGCAGCGGGTGCTAGACTCAGGCCGTGATTCCGGCATATCCGGCTGGAATTGAGGCAGGGGCCGATGGCCAGGGACAGGACGAGCGACGCATCGATCAGGCGCTGGCTGCTTGCGGCCGTGCTGGCCGCGGTGGCGATGCTCGGCTGGCTTTCCTGGCATGCCATCGAGGCCTCAGTCACCGTCGGCCAGCTGCGCCAGTCCCATGCCGAGGCCGCCCAGGCCCACGACGCCATGCTGCGCCTTGAGGCGGAGATCCAGCGCACCGCGCAGCTGGCGATGGCTACCGGCCGGCCCGAGTGGCTGGAACGTCATGCCGAGACGGAGCAGCGCCTGCGCGAGCAGATCCACGCGCTGAGGGCGGATACGGTGGCAGGCCACGAAATTCTCGCCGAGGCGGTGAGCGCACTCGACGAGATGAGCCGTATCGAGCAGCAGGCACTTGCGCTGCAGGCAGCGGGGCAGGCGGAAACGGCCTTCGAGCTCGTTACCAGCCTCGAATATTCCACCCAGCTCATGACGCTCGGCCGGGCCATGCGCGGTTTCGATGACGCCTATCACGGCTGGATGCTCGAGAAATCACTCGGCCTGACCCGGGGCGAGGTCATCTCGCTGCTGGGAGCCATGGTGTTGTTCGGCCTCGCGATCGCGGCCTGGGTCCTGCTGGTGCGGCGGCTGCGCCAGGAACAGGCGGCGTTGCTCACGGAAATGGAGGCACGGACGCGTGCCGAGGCCGAGCTGTTGCGCGCGCAAAAGTTCGAAGTCCTGGGCGAGCTGTCTGGTACGGTCGCCCACGACGTGGACAACGTGCTCAGCGCTGTCGCTGGGTATACCTCTCTGGCAGCGAGAGCCGCGACCGGGCAGGCCAGGCGCGCCGCGCTGGAGGGTCTCGAGCGCGCAGTGCGCCACGGGCGCGGCCTGACGCGCAACCTGATGTCCTTCGTTCGTCATGAGCAGGCCAGCCTGCAGCCGGTCGAGCTCGGCGCCCTGGTGGAACAGGCGCGCGCATGGCTCGCACCGCTGCTGCCCGAGAACATCCAGTTGCAGGTGGTCAACCACGCGACTGAACCGCTCTGGGTCGAGGCGAACGCGGTGAACCTGGAGCAGGCGCTGCTCAACCTGGCGCTGAACGCGCGTGACGCCATGCCCGACGGCGGCGAGCTGACCCTGGCGCTGTGCCGCCGACAAAGCACCTCGGAGTCCGGCCGCGGCCCGGGTGCCGCGCTCGCGTGCCTCGGCGTCAAGGACACCGGCTACGGCATGGATGCAGAGACCTTGCAGCGGGCGCGCGAACCGTTCTTCAGCACGAAGCCGGCGGGGAAGGGCACCGGGCTGGGCCTGGTGTCCGCCGGCCGGATTGCCGAGTCCGTGGGTGGAGAGATGGAGATCGAGTCCCAACCGGGCGCCGGTACGCATGTCCGGCTGCTGCTGCCCGAGCGCGCGGACCTGGCGCCCGTACGGACTGGTGTGCCAGTTGGCGGCTCGCGGGTGGTGCTGGTTTCAGCGGGCGCCTTTTGGGGCGAGCTGCTGGCAGACACATTCGAGGACCAGGGCCTCTCGGTCGCGCGCTATCACAGCCTGGCGACCGCACGGGGTGACCCAACTCGCGCCGCCTTGCTGGTGCTGGACTGGCGCGGTTCGGTTGCAGAAGCAGTGACTGCACTGCAGGGCCTGCGGGCCGACGGGTTCACGGCCCCGGTGCTGCTGCTGCTCGACGCGGAGTTGGTCGGGCGGGATGCAGAACTGGAGTCCAGGCTGGCCGGCCTCGCGCTGGTGGTTTCGCGTGGCGTCCGGCTGGGAGAGCTCGGCAACCTGGCGCGGCGTCTTGCCATGGAGCAGGCAGCGGAGACAGCGGCATGAGCGCCCGGACGCGCATCCTGCTTGCGGACGACCATGCCATCCTGCGCGACATGCTGGCAGAACGGCTCGCACTGGAGCCCGATTTCGAGATCGTGGCGGCGGTGCCTGATGCCGACCAGGCGCTCGCGCTGGTACGCGCCCGGCCGGTGGACCTGCTGGTGCTGGATATCGATATGCCGGGACTGTCACCTTTCGCTGCTGCGCGACAGGTGCGCGAGGAATGCCCGGCGACGCGGGTCGTCTTCCTCAGTGCTTACCTGCGCGACGGCTACCTGGCGCAGGCGTTGGCGGTGGAGGCGGCCGGCTACCTGGTTAAAGAGGATGCGCCCGAAGCCATTGTCGACGGCCTGCGCCGTGCCGCGCGCGGGCGGGTCGCGTTTTCCCCCGCGGTGCGGGCGCGGCTGGTATCGCATCGCGAGAGTGTCGAACTATCGGATGCGCCGGCGGGCAGGCTGTCACTCCTCACGCCGCGCGAACTCGAAGTGCTGCGGTACCTGGCGAGCGGGCTCAGCCGCAAGGAGCTGGCCCGCACCATGCAGATCAGCGCCAAGACCGTTGAGCAGCACTGCGATCACTTGATGCAGAAGCTCGGCATCCACGACCGCGTCGAGCTGGCGCGCTTCGCCATTCGCGAGGGGCTGGTCGAGCCCTGATACCGGACCGCCCGGCTCAGCGGCGGGATACGAAAGTCAGTCCGAGACCCCAGTCCGGCGCGCTGTCGCTGAGACCCACCGAAGCCGTCACGTAGGCGCCCCATCCATCCATGCGCCAGCCGACCATGCCCAGCGCCTCGAGGCGGTCGTCGTTGAACTCGTAGCCGGCCTCCCGGTAGTCGAGGAATGCGCCGACTCGCATGCCGCGGGAGCCGCTGTTGGAGAGGCCGCCCACGGAGGCGATCAGGCCGTCGTCCAGCGT
The DNA here is from genome assembly GCF_011089885.1 of Thioalkalivibrio sp. XN279. Classification (NCBI taxonomy): domain Bacteria; kingdom Pseudomonadati; phylum Pseudomonadota; class Gammaproteobacteria; order Chromatiales; family Ectothiorhodospiraceae; genus Thioalkalivibrio; species Thioalkalivibrio sp. XN279. The sequence goes on from NZ_JAANBD010000015.1 coordinate 85,547, forward strand.
GAAGCCGTCCGGGTCGCCGCGAAAGACATAGCCGACAGAACCGATGGCCGTAAAGCCCGGCAGGAACTTGACCAGGTCGGCCTGCAGAGTGAAATCCGTCTGCCCGGTGCCGAGGCCCTTGTCCTCGTCGGCAGTGCCCAGCTTGATGCTGCCGCCCAGGTCCAGCGCAAGATCGCCGGCGCGGTTCTTCCAGGCGTCGTACAGGGTCATGCCGAGCACCACGTCTCCGAGCCCGCTCTCCGTCACGTCCGGGCCGTCGCCGGGTATGGGCTGGCCCCCGGGGCCCTCGATGATGGTGCCGGCGGGAGCGTCTACGCGGAGGTAAGGCACGGTCAGGCGCAGCGACATCCGGTCGCTGCGATACCAGCCGGTCAGGGGGATATAAAGCTCGTCCACCGAGCGGTCGCCGCCGTACTCGCCCGTGGTGAATTCGGTGCCGACGGACAGCTGGAAGCTGCCCGGTGAAGTCGCTCTCGGCGACTCCGCGGCTGGCGCCGCAGCAGCGGCCAGGGCGGTGATGGTTGCAAGCAAGAGGACGCCGGCGTCCTTGCCGGCGTCCCGCGAACGTACGTGTTTAGCGTTGTTAGCGTTCATCGCAATATCCGCGTGTCAGGATCTTCGCGGGTTAACCCGTCGGCTCTTCGAGCTTCACGCCACGCTCCCGCGCGCGCTTCATCATCTCCTCGTGGTGCCGGGCGCGAATCTGCTCGCGCTCCGCGTCACTGCCGGCATTGCGCATCTGTTCCATGTGCTGCAGACGCTCCTGCTCGGTCATCATCTCGCTGCCGAAGATCTCCTCGTCCTGGTGGATGCGCTCGCGCAGCTGGTCCTGGTCGCGATCCTGCTGCTGCAGGCGGTCCTGGTCCTTGTCCTGGTCGCGGTCGCGGTCCTGATCCTGGTTACGATCCTTGTCCTGGTCACGATCCTGCTGCTGCAGGCGGTCCTGGTCCTTCATTGCCACCTTGTCGGGCGATACCACCCGCTCGCGGCTCTGGACCCGTTCCATTTGCCGTTCCTGCGTCGTCTGGCCGGCACGCTCCTTGGCGCCCTGTTGCGCCCAGGCCCCTGCAGACACGACAAGCGCGGAGGTGGCCAGTGCCATCAGTATGAATGTCCTCGTTTTCACGGTACTACCTCCTTCGAGCTGTATGTCAGCTCGTCCCACTCACAGCATCGGTCCTGGCCGCCTTGCTGGCTATGGGGCTTTCACCCCATTCCGGGCCCAATGAGACGGGATGGAGGTCAGCCCGTGTTCTGCAGCCCGTGGGCGATGCCGTTGACCGACAACAGGAGGGCGCGAAACAGCGCCTCGTCCTCGCGCCCGCCTTCGCGCCAGCGCCGCAGCAGGTCCACCTGCAGCAGGCTCATGGGGTCGACGTAGGGATTGCGCAGGCGGATGGTGCGGTTGAGGGTTGCATCGTTCGCCAGCAGCTCGTCGGTGCCCTTCAGCCGCAGCACCAGGTCGACGGTACGCCGGTATTCGGCCTCGATGAGCTCGGCATAAGGCCGTGCCGGCGACTCGGCGAGCTCGGCATAGCGCCGCGCAATGCCCAGGTCGCACTTGGCCAGCACCATCTCGAGGTCGTCGAGCATGGCGCGCATGAACATCCAGCGCTCGAACATCTCCTTGAGCGGCGCTTCGCCGTGGCGTGCCACCGCGGCCTCGAGGCCGTGGCCGACGCCGTACCAGCCCGGCAGGATGGCGCGTGTCTGTGTCCACGCGAACACCCAGGGAATGGCGCGCAGGTCGCGAATGCCCTGCATCTGGCGCCGCGCCGGCGGGCGCGAGCCGATGCGCATGCGCTCAATGACGTCGATCGGCGTGGCCTGGCGGAAATAGGCGTAGAAGCCGTCGTCCTCGTGGACCAGCGCGCGGTAGGCGCTGCGGCTCTCGGCGCTGATGTCTTCCATCACCTGGCGCCACAGCGGCGGCGGCGCGTCGCCGCCGTCCCGCAGCGTGGCCTCGGCCACGGAGCTGGCGGCCTGCTCCAGGGTGCGGATGGCGATGCCGCGCAGGCCGTACTTGGCGTTGATGATCTCGCCCTGCTCGGTGACACGCAGGCGCCCGCGCACGGCGCCGCGGGGAGCCGCCAATGCTGCAGTGTGCGTGCGCCCGCCGCCGCGGCTGATGGTGCCGCCGCGGCCGTGAAACAGCGTCAGGTCGAGGTTGCGGGACTCGGCCACCGCCACCAGGCGTTCCTCGGCCTGGTGCAGCGCCCAGCGTGCTGCTGCGATGCCGGAGCCCTTGTTGGAGTCGGAATAGCCGATCATCACCATCTGCCGCCGCCGGCGGGTCTCGAGATGCGCCTGGTAGACGCGGTCGTCGAGCAGCTCGGCGAAGATCTCCGGCCCGCGCTCGAGGTCGTCCACCGTCTCGAGCAGCGGTGCGATGTCGAGCGGCACCACGCCGTTTTCATCCGCCAGTCCGGCCCAGCGCGCCAGCAGCAGCACCGAGAGCACGTCGTCCGCGCCCTGTGCCATGGAGATGATGTAGGGACCGATCGCCCGCTCGCCGTAGGTCGCCAGGCATTCGCCGGCGGCGCGGAACACCTCCAGGGTCTTCTCCGCCGCCGCGTCGTCCACCAGCGGGCACAGCGCGCCCTCGTCCAGCAGCTGCTGCAGGCGGGCGGTGCGCTCGGCGCGCGGGCGCTGCATCCAGGCCTCGTCGCGCAGGCAATGGGCGATGCACTGCCGGTGCACTTCGGAGTCCTGGCGCAGGTCGAGGGTGGCGAGATGGAAGCGGAAGGTCTCGGCCCGGCGCTGCAACCGTTTCACGGCGTAAAGCCCGGCATGCTCGCCCTTGTTCTGCGCCAGGCTGCGGGACATCAGGGCCAGGTCCACGAGAAACACTTCGGCGTTGGCATAGCCGTTGGCGGCGCCGCGTGCGGTGGCGGCGAGGCGGCGGCGCAGCAGCGCGCACCAGACGCGGTAGGGCATGTCGCGGTGGCGCGGCGCGACGTCTTCCAGCGCCTCCGGGAACAGCGCCTGGCAGGTCTCGATGCGCTCCAGCAGCTCAGGGGCGAAACCGATGCGGCTGGGCGCCTGCGACAGCTCGCGCGCGACCTGGCGCAGCTCCGCGCGGTACAGCTCCAGCGCGGTGCGCCGGTGCAGGGCGAGGGTCTCGCGGATGGTGTCGGGACCGACGTTGGGGTTGCCGTCCATGTCGCCGCCGACCCAGCTGCCGAAGCGGAAGATGATCCCGGGCTCGGGACGCGCCGAGGCCTCGCCCCACACCTCGGCGATGGCCTGTTCGAGGTGCTCGTACACGGCCGGGATGACGCGGTACAGGCTCTCGGCGAGAAAGAACAGCACCTGCTCGCGTTCGTCGCCGACGGTGATGCCGGTGCTGGGGTGCTCCTCGGTCTGCCAGCCGGCAGTGACCTGGGCGCGGATGTTGGCCAGCAGCACCGCATGCTCCTGGGGCGTCAGCGCCGGGTTCATTCGTTCCACCAGGCGGCGCGCCACCTGCTGCTGCTTGAGCAGGATGGTGCGGCGGGTCGGCTCGGTGGGATGGGCCGTGAATACCGGCTCGATCAGCAGTCCGTCGAGGAAGGCCATTGCCGCGCGCGGGTCCGGCCGGTGCTCGGCCAGCAGCCGCATGGCGGCCTCGAGGCTGTCGGAGCGCAGCTGGCGCGTGTCGCGCAGCCACTCGCGGCGCCGGCGGATGCGGTGCACTTTCTCGGCGATGTTCACCACCTGGAAGTAGGTGGAGAAGCCGCGGATGACGTCGCTGGCCGCGGCGGTGTCGAGGGAGTCGAGCAGGCCGCCGAGGTCGCCGCGCTGTCCGGTCTCGCGCTGGGTGATGGCCGCCTGGCGGATCTGTTCCACGGCGGCGAAAACCGCTTCGCCGCACTGCTCCGCGATGACTTCGCCGACGATGGCGCCGAGCTCACGCACGTCGTCGCGCAGGGCCGCGTCCTTGGGCTCGAAGTGGACGGGCTCGCGCTGGGTATCGGTCATGCGCTTCACACCAGGATCTTGCGGGCGCCGCTGACGAACTTCTCGACGTCCGGACGCGGGTTCCAGGGTTTGGGTACGTTCATGCCGCGTTGCACCGCCGGGCGCTCCCCGATCACCCCGAGCCAGCGCTGCAGGTGCTCGAGGCCGTCGACCGGGATGCCCGACCACTCGTACGACACGATCCAGGGCCAGGTCGCCATGTCCGCGATGGAGTAGTCGCCGGCAAGATAGTCGTTGTCGGCCAGGCGGCGGTCGTAGACCTCGAACAGCCGCCGCCCCTCGCGCTGGTAGCGCTCGATGGCGTAGGGGATTTTCTCTTCGGCGTAGCGGTAGAACACGTTGGCCTGCCCCATCATCGGGCCGACGCCGCCGACCTGGAAGAACAGCCACTGCAGCACCACCGAGCGCGCCTTGGCTTCCGTCGGCAGGAACAGCCCGGACTTTTCCGCCAGCCACAGCAGGATGGCCCCGGACTCGAACAGCGGGAAATCCCCGGCGGCGCGATCCACGATGGCCGGGATGCGGCCGTTCGGGTTGATGGCGAGGAACTCCGGCGTCTTCTGCTCGCCCTGCGCGAGATCGACGGCGTGCACGGTGTAGGGCAGCGCCATCTCTTCGAGCGCGATGGACACCTTGCGTCCGTTCGGCGTCGGCGCCGTGTAGAGCTCGATCATCGCTCAGTCCCGGAAGTTGGTGAACTGCAGCGGCAGTTCGAGCTCGGCCTGCTTCAGCAGGGCGATGGCGTCCTGCAGGTCATCGCGCTTCTTGCCGGTGACGCGCACCTGCTCGCCCTGGACCTGGGACTGCACCTTGAGCTTGGACTCCTTCACCAGCTTGACGATCTTGCGTGCGTCGTCGCTGCCGATGCCGTGGCGCAGGATCACCTTCTGGCGCGCCTTGTTGAGCGCGATCTCGGGCTCTTCCACCTTCATGCAGGCGACGTCGATGCCGCGCTTCGCCAGCTTCTGCGTCAGGATGTCGACCATCTGCTTGAGCTGGAAGTCGGCCGGCGCCTCCATGCTGACGACGAAATCGCCCAGCTCGAATTTCGCCCCGGTGCCCTTGAAGTCGAAGCGGGTCGCCACCTCGCGATTGGCCTGGTCCACGGCGTTGGCCACCTCGTGGCCGTCGAGTTCTGATACCACGTCGAATGAAGGCATGTCGTGTTCACCTCCGCCACCCGGGGCGAGGCGCTCCTGTCTCAAGCGGGGCCGTCAATCATGGTGGCCGCAGCGCTTCGCTGCAAGGCGGGCCGCGCTGCGCAGCGTGTTTCCGGGGTGCGAAGCCGGATTGGCGGCCTTCATCCTGCACGCCGGCTGCGGGACACTGCGGTCCCTGCAACGCACATGTACGGGGGACCATGGATGGTGGACCTGGAAGCGATCCGGGCGCTGGCGACACGGACGCCGCCGGCGCCCGCCCGGGTGGTGACGCTGGATTCGGCCTGCTGCCCGGAAGGACTGGAAGCGACCCTGGCGTCGGTCGACACGGCGCACGCTGCCGGATGCCGGGTCACGTTGCGGATCAGCGGCAGCTGCGAGCCTCATGAGTGCGATGCGCTCGTGGCGGCGCTGCGGCAGGACGGCGCGGCGCGCCGCAGTGCCCTGCAGGTTGCCGCGCTGGCCTTGCCCGGCGCCGCAGCGGCGCCCGACGGCCTGCTGCGCGGGGTGGGGGCGCTGTGCACCGCGTCGCCCGCACGGTACCTGCTGCTGCCCGGTGCCGCGCTGGAAGCGATCCAGCGGCGCGGCGGCGTGCGCCTGGCGCACGGCGACGAGGTCGACGGCCGCCGCTGGTGGCAGGGGCTGCTCGCGCTGGCGCACGGCGAGCACGAGGTCAGCCTGGTGCCGGAGGCGCCCGGACCGGGCGTGTCCCGCTTCGCGCCGGGGGGCTGCTGGGCCGGTCCTTCGCCCGGCGCCGGCGAGCTGATCCCGGCGCACGCGCGCCGCTTGCGCCTGCCGCTCGATTTCGGCGCCCTGGTGGCGGCGGCCGGCGATCATCCCGTCGCTCTCGGCCGGTTGGCGGGACAGCTGGTCGAGCTGGCCGACGGCTTGCTCGACGCCCAGGGGGCGGGGGCGCGACGCCTTGCGCTGCAGCTGGACGGCATCGCCCACGCGGTGGTGGCGCACGGCCACGACCCGCGCAGCTTCGCCGCGTTGCGCTGGGTCAAGGCCCGCCTCGGCGCCTTCCGCGACGGCGCATGCGCGGCATCGGTACGCCTGGCGCGCATGCATGGCGTGGGCGGCGGGCTGGACCCGTTTCCCTTGCCCGGCCGGCTCGAGGTCAGCGAGGCCGGCCCGAGGGAGCGGGCGGTGCTGGCGCACGGCGCGCGCCACTCTCACCTGGTCAGTCTTTCGCCCTGGAGCCTGGCCCCGCCCGGGCTCGGTCGCGACGCCTTCGGCCTGTTGCCGGCGCTTGCCTGTGCCGACAGCATCTGCTGGCGACGACCCGCGGGCGAGCACGGCATCGACTGGTATGGAGAAGCGCTTCGATTCGCATGGGCCGTGGCCCTGCGCGGCTAGCGACTTCATGCCCGGCATGGTAAAGGTGGCGTCCCCCAGCCCACCACAGGCCTGATGGAAACGATTGCAACGCTAGCGCTGCCGGACACCCACGGACTGGCCGTCATCGGGCTCGCGCTGTTCGCCCTCGTGGCCCTGACGCGACCCGCCGTGCCGCAGGAATCCACCAGCCTCATGGTGTTGATGCTGCTGGTGCTGGGTTTTGAGATCTTCCCTTACGAGGGCCCGGGCGGCCCGGTCAGCGCAGGCATTTTCCTCTCCGTATTCGGCAACCCCGGCCTGATCACCATCCTTGCATTGCTGGTGGTCGGCCGCGCGCTGGAAGTGACCGGCGCCATGCAACCGCTCACCCGCCTGCTGCTGCGCGCCTGGAGCGGGCCGCGTTCCCTGGCGCTGGTCGTCACCCTGCTGGTGGCCATGCTGCTGTCCGCCTTCCTCTCCAACACCCTGGTGGTGCTGGCGTTGCTGCCGGTGCTGGTGGGCGCGTCGACGCGGCTGCGGTTCCCCGCCTCGCGCGTCCTCATGCCCGCCGGCTTTGCCGCCCTGCTGGGGGGCATGACCACGACCATCGGCACGTCCACCAACCTGCTCGTGGTGACCGAGGCCGAGGCGCTGGGGCTGCCCGCTTTCGGCATGTTCAGCTTCCTCGCCCCGGCGGCTTTCGGCGCCGCTGTCGGGCTGCTGTTCCTGTGGCTCGTCGCGCCGCACATGCTGCCGGAGCGGGACGCGCCCATCCGCCAGGCTGCCCCGCGTATCTTCAAGGCCATGTTCTTCGTCGGCGAGGACAGCTGGGCGGTCGGCAAGACGCTGGCGGAGCTGCGCGAGCGCACCGGCCGCCGCATGAACGTCTCGCGCGTGCAGCGTGGCGACGGCCTGCAGGTGGCCAAGCTGCCCGCCATGCGCCTGCAGGCGGGCGACCGGCTGATGGTGGCGGACACCCGCGAGCACCTGAAGGAATTCGAGCGCCTGCTCGGCGTGCGCATGCACAGCGAGTTCGCCGGCGAGGGTGACGATCCGGGCGACGAGGCTGCGGCGGAGCAGCAGCTGGCAGAGCTCGTGGTCACGCCCGACTCGCCACTGTACGGCCGCACCCTGTCGACAACGCACTTCCGCCAGCGCTTCCGGCTGCTGCCGCTGGCCATCCACCGCGCCACGTCCACCGGCATGAGCGAGGTGACGGGCGATTTCGAGGACGCCGTGCTGCAGGCCGGCGACGTGATCCTGGTGCAGGGTGCCCCGGACCGCATCCGGGAGCTGCGCGCCAGCGGCAGCATGCTGGTGCTGGACGGGCGCATGGACCTGCCGAAGACCTCGCGCGCCCCGCTGGCGCTCGGCATCGGCCTGGCCGTGGTGATCACCGCTGCCGCCGGGTGGCTGCCGATCAGCGTCAGCGCCACGGCAGGCGCGGCGCTGCTCATCGCCAGCGGCTGCATCGGCTGGCGCGAGGTGGCCGGCGCCCTGTCGGCGCCGCTGGTGCTGATGGTGGTCATGAGTCTCGCCCTGGTCGAGGCCAGCGTGGCCACCGGCGCCGCGGCGTTCGTCGCCGACCTGTTCCTCGCCGGTTTCAGCGGGCTGCCGGCGGCCGCGTCGCTGGCGCTGGTGCTGTTGCTGGTGGCGGTGGGCGGCAGCCTGGCGCCCAACGTGGCGGTGGCGCTGCTCGCCGTGCCGGTCGCGGTGGCGGTCGCCGCGGGGCTGGGCGTGGGCCCGGAGCCCTTCGTGCTGGCCGTGCTGTTCGGCGCCAACCTCAGCTTCGCCACCGCGATCGGCTCGCGGCCCAACCTGGTCGTGGCCACTGCGGGGGGCTACCTGGCGCGGGACTTCCTGCGCGTGGGGTTGCCGCTGACGGTGCTGGTCTGGCTCGCCGTGTCTCTCGCCCTGGTGTGGCGCTATGGCATCCCCTGGGGCCTCGGTGGCATGTGAACGAGCGCTCAGGGAGATCCCGGGGGTTGACCGGCGTCCGGCGACGGGTAACATCCCTCACAGCATGAACGCCGACAGAAACAGCGCGCGCGGCCACTGGTGGTGGCGTCCCGGGTCCCCGGAGGGGGTCCGGTCGCGCGCTGCCGGCTGAAGCAGTCCACGCACCGAACCCGACTCCGGAGCCCTCCGGGGAAGGGTGCACGCGACCTCCTCCCGGACGGCTCCGGCTCGCTGGAGGAGGAATGATGCAGTCTCCGTTCGATATTTCCGCCGACCTCGATACGCCGGTGTCGGCGTACATGAAGCTGGCGCCGTTCCGCCCGCGTTTCCTGCTGGAAAGCGTGGAGGGGGCGGAGCGCCTCGGGCGGTACTCCTTCATCGGCTTCGGTGATGCGCTCAACGTGCGGCTGGACCGCACCGGGCTCCATTTCGGCGGCCGCAGCCGGCCGGTGGACGGCGACCTCCTCGCCGGATTGCGCGCAGCCCTGGCGCTGGCGCCGACCCTCGCCCCCGAGGCGGGCCTGCCTTTCGACGGCGGCCTGGTCGGGATCGCGGCCTATGACATCGTGCGGCATTTCGAGCGCGTGCCCGACGGCGGGCGCGACTTCCCGGAAGGCCTGTGGGTGGCGCCGCAGTCACTGCTGGTGTTCGATCACCTGACGCGGCGCGCAGCGCTGCTGCACGCCGGCGACGAGGCGGAACGCCAGGCGTTGCGGCGCGAGGTGGTGCAGGCGCTGGCCGGCGGCGTGCCCTTCCGTCGCGCCGGACACCACGCGCCACCGGTCGCCAGCATGAGCGAGGCAGAGTTCCTCGACGCCGTGGCCAAGGCCAAGGGCAACATCACCGCCGGCGACGTGTTCCAGCTGGTGCTGTCGGTGCGTTTCGCCGGCAAGAGCGACCTCTCGCCCTTCGAGGCTTATCGCGCCTTGCGCCTCCTCAATCCTTCGCCCTACATGTACTTCCTCGAGCTGGACGGCCTTTCCGTCGCCGGCTCCTCGCCCGAGGCCCTGGTGAAGCTGGAAGGACGCCATGCCTCGCTCCGGCCGATTGCCGGGACGCGCCCGCGCGGCGAGACCATGGAGGAGGACCGGGCGCGCGAAACCGAGCTGCTGGCGGACCCGAAGGAGAATGCCGAGCACGTCATGCTGGTGGACCTGGCGCGGAACGACCTCGGCCGGGTGGCGGTGCCGGGCTCGATAGCTGTCGAGCCGAGCCGGGCCATCGAGCGCTACAGCCACGTCATGCACATCGTCAGCGGCGTCAACGGCGAACTGGAGGCGGGACGCGATGCCTTCGACCTGTTCGCCGCGACTTTCCCGGCGGGCACGCTGGTGGGGGCGCCCAAGGTGCGGGCCATGGAACTGATCGAGGACTACGAGCCGGTGGGGCGCGGGCTCTACGCCGGCACGGTGGGGTATTTCGCCAAGCGCGGCGGCATGGACCAGGCCATCGCCATCCGCACCCTGGTGTTCCAGGGCGACGAATACAGCTTCCAGGCCGGCGCCGGCATCGTTGCCGACAGCGTGCCGGAGAGCGAGTACCGCGAGGTGCTGGCGAAGAGCGCGATCCTCAGGCGCGCGCTGCAGATGGCGGAGGAGGGCTTGTGAGCGCGCGCGTGCTGATGGTCGATAACTACGATTCCTTCACCTACAACCTGGTGCAGTACCTGCGCATGCTCGGCGCCGAGGTCCTGGTCCATCGCAACGACGCCTTGACGGTGGACGAGGCGCAGGCGCTCGGCGCGACGCACCTGGTGGTCTCGCCCGGGCCCGGGACGCCGCGCGACGCCGGCCGCTCCATCGAGCTGATCCGCGCTTTTGCCGGGCGCATTCCCGTGCTCGGCGTGTGCCTCGGGCACCAGGCCATCGTCGAGGCCTGGGGTGGACGCGTGATCCCGGCCAAGACGCTGATGCACGGCAAGACTTCGCTGGTGTACCACGACGGCCGCGGCGTCTTTGCCGGCCTGCCGCAGCCCTTCGAGGCCGGGCGCTATCATTCGCTGGCGGTGGGCGCGAACGAGCTGCCCGCCGCGCTGGAAGCCAGCGCGCACACCGAGGATGGCGAGGTGATGGGCGTCCGCCATCGCGAGCTGCCGGTCGAGGGCGTGCAGTTCCATCCCGAGAGCGTGCTCACGCCGCAGGGGCTGGAAATGTTGCGCAACTTCCTCGCGCCGCGCACGGAGGAGCGCGCATGAAAGAGCTGACCGCCCTGCTGGAGAAGCTGCTGGCCCGGGTCGACCTGGACGAAGACGAGGCCGGGCAATTGATGGTGGCCCTGACGCGCGAGGACCTGCCGCCGGCGCTGGCCGCCGCACTGCTGGTCGCGCTGCGCGCCAAGGGCGAAACGGCGGCCGAGGTGCGCGGCTTCGCCCGCGCCATGCGTGGCCTGGCGCGCAAGCCCACGGTGCCGGCCGACGCACCGCTGCTGGATATCGTCGGCACCGGCGGCGACGGCTCCGGCAGCCTCAACATTTCCACCGGTGCCTCGCTGCTGGCGGCCGCCTGCGGTATCCCCGTGGTCAAGCACGGCAACCGCAGCGTCTCCAGCCGCAGCGGCAGCGCGGACGTGCTCGAGGCGCTGGGCATGCGCCTGCCGGCCGACGCGGCGGAGGCGGGTGCCTGCCTGGCGGCGACCGGCTACACCTTCCTCTTCGCGCCCCATTTCCATCCCGCCATGAAGGCCGTGGCACCGGTGCGCAAGGCCATGGGCGTGCGCACGGTCTTCAACCTGCTCGGTCCCCTCACCAATCCAGCGGCGCCGCCCTACCTGCTGCTGGGCGCATTCAGTCCCGCGGCGGCCCGGCTGATGGCGGAGGCGCTGGCCGGGTTCGAGGGCCTGGCGCGCGCTTTCGTGGTGCATGGCTCACCCGGCTGGGACGAGGCCACGCCCGTCGGTCCCTTCGTGCTGTACGAGGTGTGTGGTGAGGAGGTCAGCGAGACCACGCGCGACCCCGCGGAGTGGGGCCTGGCGCGCTGCACGGCGGAGGACCTGGCCGGTGGCGACGCGACCGTGAACGCGACCCGCCTGCGCGCGGCCCTCGCGGGCGAGGACACGGGCCCGCACCTCGACGCGCTGCTGCTCGGGACGGCGCTGGCGCTGGAACTCACAGGCCGCGCCGACAGCCCGGCGAACGCCATCGGCGTGGCCCGCGCCGCGGTCGAGGACGGCCGCGCCCGCGCCCTGCTCGAGGCGCTGGCATGCCACGGCCGGGAAGCGTCGGCGTGAGCTTCCTGGCGCAGATGGCGCAGGGCTCGGCGGAGCGCGTGCGCGTGGCGCGCGCTGCCAGCGGTGAAGCGGCCCTGCTGGCCGCGTGCCGTGCGCGTCCGGCGCCGCCGCGGCTGGTGCTGGCAGGTTTCGACTTGATCGCAGAGATCAAGCGCCATTCGCCGGCCGAGGGCGCGCTGGGCCCGGCCACGGACGTGGTGGCCCGCGCCCGCGCCTACGCGGACGCTGGCGCCGCCGCTGTCTCGGTGCTGACGGAGCCGGAGCGTTTCGGCGGCAGCCTCGACGATCTCTCGGCGGCGACCCGGGCGCTCGAGGGCTCGGCCGTGCCGGTCATGCGCAAGGACTTCCTGGTCGACCCGTGGCAGGTGCTCGAAGCGCGCGCGGCCGGGGCCGGCGGGGTGTTGCTGATTATTGCCATGCTGAACGACGTGGTGCTGGCGGAGATGCTGGCCGCGGCGCGCGAGCACGGGCTGTTCGTGCTGCTGGAGGCATTCGACGAGGCCGACCTGGAGCGTGCCGGGCCATGCCTGGCAGGCGCGACGGCAACGGCGCCGGTGCTGGTGGGCGTGAACAGCCGCGACCTGCGCACGCTGGCGGTCGACCCGGCACGACTCGCGCGCCTCGCGCCGCGGCTGCCGCCGGGCGTGCCGGCCGTCGCCGAGAGCGGCCTGCATACCGCGGCGGACGCAGCGGAGGCCGCCGCGCTCGGCTATCGCCTGGCGCTCGTCGGTACGGCATTGATGCGGGCGCAGGACCCTGGAGCGCTGGTCGGGGTCATGCTGGCGGCCGGCCGGGACCAGGCAAGGGAGCAAGGACGATGAAGACATTCGTGAAGATCTGCGGCCTCACCACGCCCGAGGGCGTGGCTGCGGCAGTGCGGGCCGGCGCCGACGCGGTCGGCTTCGTGTTCGCGCCGTCGCCGCGCGAGGTCAGTCCCGCGCAGGCGCGGCAACTGGCGGCGGCCCTGCCTGCCGGCATCAAGCGCGTGGCGGTGTTCCGCCATCCCCCGCCGGGCAGGATCGCGGCGGTGTTGTCGGAGTTCCCCGCCGACTGGGTGCAGAGCGACGCCGTCGACCTGCACGGCGCCGACCTGGGCGGCGCCGAAGCGCTGCCGGTGTTTCGCTCCGGCGCCCCGCTGCCGCCCCTGCTGCCGGAGCTCATGCTGTTCGAGGGGCCTGACAGTGGCGTCGGGCGGCTGGCGGACTGGGAGGCGGCCCGCGGCGTGGCGCGGCAGACCCAGGTCATCCTGGCCGGAGGTTTGCACCCCGGCAACGTGCGCGCTGCGCTCCAGGCCGTACGGCCCTGGGGCGTGGACGTGTCGAGCGGGGTGGAATCGGCGCCGGGGGTGAAGGACCCGTCGCTGGTGGAAGATTTCGTCGCCGCCGTGCGACGAGCCGAGCAGAGCGAGCAGCAGAGCCAGGAAGGGGACGCATGAACATGACGGCAAGGCAGGAACAGGACCACGCGGCCCAGCTGGAGGCGCTGCTGGACGGGCGTTTCCCCGATGCGCGCGGGCGCTTCGGCCCCTGGGGCGGGCGCTACGTGCCCGAGACGCTGGTGCCGGCGCTGGACCGGCTGCAGGCCGGTGTCGCCGAGCACCTCCATTCCCCGGAGTTCCAGGCGTGTCTCGGTGCCGAGCTGCGCGACTGGGTGGGGCGCCCGACCGCGCTCACGCCGGCGCCCCGGCTTTCGGAGGCCTGGGGCGCGGAGGTATGGCTGAAGCGCGAGGACCTCGCGCACACCGGCGCGCACAAGATCAACAACGCCCTGGGCCAGGCGATGCTGGCGAAGATGCTGGGTGCGAAGCGGGTGGTGGCCGAGACCGGCGCCGGCCAGCACGGGGTCGCCTCGGCCGCCGCCTGTGCCCGTATCGGCCTGCCCTGCCTGGTCTACATGGGCGAGATCGACTGCGAGCGCCAGGTGCTGAACGTGGAGCGCATGCGCCGGCTCGGCGCCGAGGTGGTGCCGGTGACGAGCGGCGACCGCACGCTGCGTGCGGCCATCGACGAGGCGCTGCGCGACTGGGTCTCCGATCCAGAGGGCACGTACTACCTCCTGGGCTCGGTGGTGGGACCGCATCCCTATCCCTACCTGGTGCGCGAAATGCATGCCGTGATCGGGCGCGAGGCGCGCAGCCAGGTGATCGAGCGCGCCGGGGGGCTGCCGGACCTGGTGGTGGCCTGCGTCGGCGGCGGCAGCAACGCCATCGGGCTGTTCCATGGCTTCCTGGGCGATCCCTCGGTGGAGATCCTCGGCATCGAGGCCGGCGGCCGTGGCGCCGGGCTGGGCGAGAACGCCGCGACCATCAGCTTCGGCCGCCCCGGCGTGCTGCACGGCACTTACTCGCTGCTGCTGTCCGACGACGACGGCCAGATCTACGAGACGGACAGCGTCTCCGCCGGCCTGGACTACCCGGGTGTCGGGCCGGAGCATGCCTTCCTGCACACCATCGGGCGCGTGCGCTACGAGTATGCCGGCGACGTCGACGCGCTCAACGCGCTGGACGAGTGCTGCGAGCTGGAAGGCATCCTGCCGGCGCTGGAAACGGCGCACGCCTTCGCCGGGGCGAAGCGCTGGGCGCGGGACAACCCGGGCAAGCGCATCCTGCTCGGGCTGTCGGGCCGCGGCGACAAGGACATGCCGACGCTGGCGAAGTTTCCCAAGGGGGGCGCGCGATGAAGCCGCACGAGCAGGTCAGCGCCGCGATCCGCGCGGCAGGAGCAGAGGGCCGCACGGCGCTGGTGGCTTTCATCACCGCCGGCTATCCGGACAAGTCGCGCTTCCGCGCGACCCTGGCCGAGGTCGCTGAGGCGGCCGACGTGGTCGAGGTCGGCGTGCCCTTCAGCGATCCCATGGCGGACGGCCTGACCATCCAGCGCGCCAGCCGCGGCGCCATCGAGCAGGGCGTGACGCTGTCGTGGATCCTGGACGAGATTGCCGCCATGGAGCCGAAGCCTGCGGCCCCGGTGGTGCTCATGAGCTACCTCAACCCGTTGCTGGCCATGGGCTACGAGCGCCTCGCCGAGCGCGCGCTCGCCGCCGGGGTGGCGGGCTTCATCGTGCCGGACCTGCCGCTGGACGAGAGCGAGCCGCTGGACGAGGCGCTCGCCGCCGCGGGGCTGGCGCTGATTCACCTGGTGAGCCCGGTGACCCCGCCGGTGCGGGTCGAGGCAGCCGCGCGCGCGACGCGGGGCTTCCTCTACGCGGTCAACGTCACCGGAATCACCGGCGGCGCCAAGGCGGCCGGCGAAGGCCTGCAGGCATACCTTGCGGGCGTCGCGGCGAAATCGCCGGTGCCGGTATGCGCCGGTTTCGGCGTGCGCAGCGCGGAGCAGGTCAAGGCGCTGGGCGCGATCGTGCCGGGTGTCATTGTCGGTTCGGCGCTGGTGGAAGCGCTGGAGCGGGGCGAGTCGCCGGCGGCCTTCCTGGCGGCTTTGCGCCCGGCCGGCTGACCACGCTGCACGCTGCCGCAATGCGGCACGACAGCGGCTCGCGACCGGCCTAAACTCGAGGCATGAAACGCGCCCGCCGAGCCCCCGCCCCCCAACCCCGCGATGCCGGGCTGGGCGTATTGCTGCGCCTGCAGGCCAGGCTCGAAGCGGAGGGGTTCCGCGTCACCATGCATATGCTTGCGCCGGGCACCAGGTTCGAAGCCCACTGTCCCTGTGAGTCCCGCATCGACGTGGTTTTCTCGGGGCTGCTCAGGGTCATGATCGAGGGCGAGGAGCGCCTGCTCGGGCCGGGCGACTGGCAACTGGTGCCGGCCGGCGTCTCCATGAGCGCGGAAGTGATCGGCGACGAGCCCGTGCTGGGTTTCGACGCCGTGCGCGACTGACTTTTCTCGTCACGGCCGCCGGGCGTCCCTGCCCGGCGCGCCCGCACTTCAGCGGCGACGTGCGTCCAGCGAATAGCGTCCGGCGCCGTGCACCACCAGCAACAGGAAGCCGCCGCCAATGGCCAGGTTCTTAAGAAACTGGGTCTGCTCGTTCGGATCCAGCGGGCTGTGGAATATCAGCCCGGACAGGACCGAGAAGCCGGCCAGCAGGAAGGCGACCAGGCGGGTGCGGTAGCCGACCGCGATGGCGAGCCCGCCGACGATTTCCAGCGCGATCACCAGCGGCAGCAGGACGCCGGGCACGCCCATCGACTGCATGTAGCCGGCGGTGCCTTCGTAGCCGCCGATCTTGCCGAGCCCGGCGATGATGAACAGCGCCGCCAGGGCGACTCGCGCGGCCAGGTCGGCCCAGGGTTGCAGCTTGGTCATGGTTTTTCTCCTCAGGTGTTGGTGCTTGGTATTCAGTTCGCGACAAGCGCGCCTGACTGGTAGTCGCGGATGGCTTGGCGAATCTCTTCCGTCGTGTTCATGACGAAGGGGCCGTACTGCACGATGGGCTCGCCGAGCGGCCGGCCGGAGAGCAGCAGCATGCCGCTGCCGGAACGCTCGCCGGATGACGCGTCGCCGCTGTCGGCCGCGAGCGTGATTTCCCCGTCGCCCTCGAGGACGGCCATGCGCCCGCTGGCCACATGCGTCTCGCCGCCGTCAGCGCCGATGATGCGCACGCCGCCGTGGAAGGGCCGCACCAGTGCGCGATGCCCGGCGGGCGGCGTCCATGCAAAGCGGCCGCCGGGTTCGAGCCGCAGGTCCAGCACCGCGGCCTCGCACGCAGGGTCGGCGATCGGCGAGACGGCGTCGCCGTAACGTCCGGCCAGCACGCGCAGCCGGCCCGCGGCGAAAGCGACTTCCGGCAATTCGGCTGCCTCGGCCTGGGCGTAGCCGGGCGCGCGCAGCTTGTCGGCGGCCGGCAGGTTGATCCACAGCTGGAAGCCGTGAATCCGTCCCTCGCCGGGCAGCGGCATCTCGGAATGGATGACGCCGCGGCCGGCCGACATCCATTGCGCGCCGCCGGCACGGATCGCCGCGCGGTGGCCCATGTGGTCGCGGTGCTCGAAGCCGCCCTCCAGCATCACGGTCAGGGTCTCGATGCCGCGGTGGGGGTGGGAAGGGAAGCCGGCGACGAAATCCTCGCGTTTGTCGGAACGGATCTCGTCGAGCATCAGGAACGGGTCCATGTCGTGCTGCCCGTGGCCGACGATGCGCACGATCCGGACGCCGGCGCCGTCGGATGCGGGGCGCCCCTGCAGCAGGTGTCGAATGTGGCGATGAGTCATTGGGTTGTCCCCCGGGAGTGAACTTGCGTGCACATTAACTTCGACCAATTCGAAGATAAATGGCAAAATCTCGCCTTATGTGTTCGATTAAATCGAAATGAGGCCGCGCGTCACGCTGGAGCAGTGGCGCATGCTCCAGGCCGTGGTCGACCATGGCGGCTACGCCGGGGCAGCCGAGGCGCTGTCAAAGTCAGTCTCGACCGTTAACTACGGCATCCGGCGGCTGGAAGCCGGCCTCGGCGTCGAGCTGCTCGAGCTCGACGGCCGGCGCGCGGTGCTGACCCGGGCGGGACGGGAGCTGCTGCGCCGCTCGCGCCACCTGCTGGATGAAGCGGTGGCGCTCGAGCGCGCGGCGGGTGCGCTGGCGCGCGGGTGGGAAGCCGTGGTGACCCTGGCGGTGGAAGTGATTTTTCCCCAGGAGCGACTGCTGCACAGCCTGGATGCTTTTGCCCGGCTCACCGGGACGACGCGGGTCGAGCTGATCGAGTCCGTGCTCTCGGGCACCACCGAGCAACTGTTCAACGGCGCCGCCGACCTGGCCATCACCGCCTGGGTGCCACCCGGCTTTCTCGGCGACCCGCTGGTCACGGTGGAGTTCGTCGCCGTGGCGCACCCGGACCACCCGCTGCACCAGGTCGGGCGGCCGCTGACGCAGCGGGACCTGCGCCAGCATCGCCAACTGGTGGTGCGCGACTCGGGCGTGCGGGAAAGCCGCGATGCGGGCTGGCTGGAAGCCGAGCAGCGCTGGACGGTCAGCCACCTGTCGACCTCGCTGGAGGCCGTGGCGCGCGGGATGGGTTTCGCCTGGTTGCCGCGCCACCGCATCGAGGCCCGCCTGGCGGACGGCAGCCTGCGCGCCCTGCCCCTGCTGGAGGGCGGCGTGCGGCACCACGAGCTTTACCTGGTGTTCGCCGATCGCGACGACGCCGGGCCCGCCACGCGGGCGCTGGCGGACTGCCTCAGGAAGAGCTGCCCGGCCGACTGAGCAGGAACAGCGCGAGGCCGGCGATGAGCAGCGCCCAGCCGGCGGCCGGTGGCGTGGTTTGCAGTCCGAGCCAGAGGACGCCGCCGATCAGCAGCGCGCCGCCGGCACTGCTGCGCCAGCGCTGCCGTCGCCCCGCGCGCAGCTCGGCCCGCAGCGGCTCGAGGCCCGGATGCTTCACCTCGACCTGCAACTTCCCCGCGGCCGCACGCTGCAGGATGGCGTGCAGGGCCTGCGGCAGTTCCTGGATGGTCTCGCCGACCTCCGGCAATTGCTCGCGCAGGCGCTCGACGATGGCGCGGCCGCTGACGCGCTCGCGCATCCACTCCTCGAGGATCGGCTGCGCCGTCTCCCACAGGTCCAGGTCGGGGTAGAGTTCGCGGCCCAGGCCCTCGACATTGAGCAGGGTCTTCTCCAGCAGTATCAGCTGCGGTTGCACTTCCATCTCGAACTGGCGCGCCACCGTGAACAGGCGCACCAGGAACTGGCCGAAGGAAATGTCTTTCAGCGGCTTGTTGAAAATCGGTTCGCACACGGTGCGGAAAGCCGACTCCACCTCGTCGATGCGCGTGCCGGGCGCGAGCCAGCCGGATTCGACGTGCAGCCGCGCCACGCGCTGGTAATCACGCTTGAAGAAGGCGAGGAAACTCTCCGCCAGGTATTGCTGGTCGCTGGCGCTGAGGCTGCCGACGATGCCGAAGTCCACGGCGATGTATTGCGGCTGGGCGGGATTCTCGGGGTTGACGAAAATGTTCCCCGGGTGCATGTCGGCGTGGAAGAAGTTGTGCCGGAACACCTGGGTGAAAAAGATCTCGACGCCGTTGGCGGCGAGGCGGCGCATGTCGATCCCGGCCTCGTGCAGGCGCGCGGTCTGGCCGATGTTGATGCCGTGGATGCGCTCCATCACCAGCACGCCCGGCCGGCACCAGTCCCAGTACACTTCGGGCACGTAGAGCAGCGGCGAGCCCTCGAAGTTGCGCCTGAGCTGCGCGGCATTGGCCGCTTCGCGCATCAGGTCCAGTTCGTTCATCAGGGTGTTGTCGAACTCGCGCACCACTTCGCGCGGCCGCAGCCGGCGCGCCTCGCTCCAGTAACGCTCGGCCAGCCCGGCCAGCGCGTGCAGCACGTCCACGTCGCGCCGGATCTGTGCGCGTACGCCGGGGCGCAGCACTTTTACGATGGCCTCGCGTCCGTCCGGCAGGCATGCCGTGTGCACCTGGGCGATGGAGGCGGCCGCGAGCGGCTCGTCGTCAAAACGCGCGAACAGCTCCTCGAGCGGGCGCTTGTAGGCCGCGGCGAGCTGGCGATGCGTTTCCTCGGCCGGGAACGGCGGCACCCGGTCCTGCAGTTTCGCCAGCTCGTCGGCGATCTCGCGCGGCAGCAGGTCGCGCCGCGTCGACAGGGCCTGGCCGAACTTGACGAAAATCGGCCCCAGTTCGACCATGGCCTCGCGGATGCGCACCCCCATGGGCCGGGCGCGCGCCGCCTTGCTGATACCGAGCCCCGGGATCCGGCGCAGCCAGGCGACGGGCCGGAACAGGTGCGTGGCGCTGACCAGCTCATCCAGGCCGTGCTTCAGCAGCACGCGCTGGATGTGCAGCATCCGCCACACCTGGCGCGGTCGGATCACCGCACCTGCTCCAGCCGGCGCAGGCGCGCCTCGGCCCGGGCGACGTCTTCCGCAAGGCGGTCGACGCGGTCGAGGAAGGCTTCCACCTCGGCGCGCGCCGGCAGGTCGCGGCTCTCCTCCTGCAGGTACTCGGCCACGGTGCGCGACAGCCGGTCGGCGGCATCCCGGCCCCAGCTGCCGAGCCCGCGCAGCAGGTTGCCGGCCTGGCGTGCCGTCACGTCGCCCACCAGCCGCGCCAGCTCTTCCTCGAAGTCGGGCGCGGCGATGTCGATGAGGTCGCGAAAATCCTTCGCCACCAGCGGGTCTCCGCTGATGCGCACGGCGCGGCTGCGCAGCAGTCCCTCGTCGCCGCTGGCGGCGAGCCGGGCGAGCGCGCCGGGCGAGCCGCTGAGGCAGGCGTCCGCTGTGTCCGTGCGCGACAGCGATACGTGGTCCCCGCGCGAGACCAGCGTCAGGCCGAGGTTGAGGCCGTCGAGCTCGATGCGGAAGCTGCGGCCTGCCAGCTCGCGGCAACGCCGGGTGGCGTCGGTGGAGCCGCGGATGCCGCGATTCAGCAGGCTTTCCAGCGGCCCGAACATCAGTACTTCCAGCCGCGGTGCAGCGCGACGATACCGCCGGTGAGGTTGTGGTAGCGGCAGTCCTCGAAGCCCTGCGCCGCCATCATGGCGCGCAGCGTGTCCTGGTCGGGGTGCATGCGGATCGATTCGGCGAGGTAGCGGTAGCTGTCCGCGTCGCCGGCCACCAGCTTGCCGATGGCGGGCAGCACGCGAAAGGAATACAGGTCGTAGGCGGGCGCCAGCGCCGGCACCGGGCGCGAGAACTCGAGCACCAGCAGCTGGCCGCCGGGCTTGAGCACGCGGAACATCTCGCCCAGCGCCGTTTCCTTGTGGGTCACGTTGCGCAGGCCGAAGGCGATGGTGACGACGTCGAAACGCTCGCCCACGAAAGGCAGCCGCTCGGCGTCGGCGAGGCAGTATTCCACCTGGTCGCCGGCGAGGCCGCGATCCAGCATGCGTTCGCGGCCGCGCGACAGCATGGCCTCGTTGATGTCCGACAGCACCACCTTGCCGCCGGGCGCGACGCGCGGCGCCATCAGGGCGGCCAGGTCGCCGGTGCCGCCGGCCAGGTCGAGCACTTCCATGCCCGGCCGCAGCCCGGCCTTCTCCACGGTGAAGCGCTTCCAGGCGCGGTGGATGCCGAGCGACATCAGGTCGTTCATGACGTCGTAGCGCGCGGCCACGGAGTCGAACACGCCGCGCACCTTGCGGGCCTTTTCGGCCACCGGCACCTCGGTGAAGCCGAAGTGCGTCGTGTCCTTGTCGGCGCTCATCCGGCCGGGACGTCCTTGCGCTTGTAACCGACTTCCGCGCAGCGCTCCAGGTAGGTGGCCCAGTTCTCGTCGTAGTTGGCGCCGAGCCAGTGCAGGTAGGCCCAGGAGAACAACCCCGAGTCGTGCTTGTCGTCGAAGATCAGTTTCACCGCGTAGTTGCCCACCGGCTCGATGGCCGCGATGCTCACTTTTTCCTTGCCTACCAGCGTGACCGCCTGGCCGGGACCGTGTCCCTGCACCTCGGCCGAGGGCGAGAACACCCGCAGGTACTCGCAGGGCAGGTTGAAGGAGGTGCCGTCCTCCCAGTCGACCTGGAGCACGCGCGACTTGCGGTGCATGCGGATGGCGGACGGGCTTGGGATCTCAGCGCTCATGGCGTCACCGTGCTGGGGCGGAAAAAGACCGCCATTTTAACTGAATGCAGCGTGGGGACGGTCCCCGACGACGGCAGTCCCGGCGAATCAAAGGATATAGCGCGACAGGTCCTCGTCGGCGGCCAGTTCGCCCAGCGCCTGCTCGACGTAAGCGGCGTCGACGACCACCTCCGTGCCCTCGCGGTCCGCCGCCTCGTAGGAGACGGCGTCCAGCAGCCGCTCCAGCACCGTGTGCAGGCGCCGGGCGCCGATGTTCTCGGAGCGCTCGTTCACCTGGTCGGCGATCTCCGCGATGCGCTTGACGCCGTCGGCAGTGAAGCCAAGCTTCACGCCCTCGGTGGCCATCAGGGCCTGGTACTGGACCGTCAGCGAGTGGTCCGGCTCGGTCAGGATGCGCACGAAGTCGTCCGCCCTGAGGGCGTCCAGTTCGACACGGATCGGCAGGCGGCCCTGCAGCTCGGGGATCAGGTCCGCGGGCTTGGCGAGGTGGAAGGCGCCGGAGGCGATGAACAGGATGTGGTCGGTGCGCACCATGCCGTAGCGCGTGCTCACGGTGCAGCCCTCGACCAGCGGCAGCAGGTCGCGCTGCACGCCTTCGCGCGACACGTCGGCGCCGGAGCCCATGGCGCCCTCGCGGCGGGTGACCTTGTCGATCTCGTCGATGAACACGATGCCGTTCTGCTCGACGTTGGTGATCGCCTTGAGCTTGATCTCCTCGTCGTTGACCATGCGCCCGGCTTCCTCGTCCACCAGCAGCTTCATGGCGTCGCGCACCTTGAGCTTGCGCGGCTTGCTGCGCCGGCCCATGTTGCTGAACAGGCCCTGCAGCTGGTTCGCCATCTCTTCCATGCCGGGTGGCGCCATGATGTTCACGCCCGCCGGTGCGGCGCTCACCTCGACCTCGATCTCCTTCTCGTCGAGGCGGCCCTCGCGCAGCATCTTGCGGAACTTCTGCCGCGTCTCGGCGCCGCGCGCGGCGTCGACGTCGTCGCCCTTCGCTTCCCAGCCGGACTTCGTGCCCGGCAGCAGGGCGTCCAGCACGCGCTCCTCGGCAGAGTCCTCGGCGCGGTGGCGCACGCGGTCCATCTCCTGCTCGCGGGTCATCTTCACCGCGGCGTCGGCGAGGTCGCGGATGATGCTGTCCACCTCGCGCCCGACGTAGCCGACCTCGGTGAACTTGGTGGCCTCGACCTTGATAAAGGGGGCGCGCGCCAGCTTCGCCAGCCGGCGCGCGATCTCGGTCTTGCCCACGCCGGTGGGGCCGATCATGAGAATGTTCTTGGGCGTGATCTCGGAGCGCAGCGGCTCGTCAATCTGCATGCGGCGCCAGCGGTCGCGCAGGGCGATGGCGACGGCGCGCTTGGCGGCCTCCTGGCCGACGATGTGCTTGTCGAGTTCCTGCACGATCTCGCGCGGGGTCATGGGGGTGGTGGTCATCACAGGGTCTCGATCGTCAGGTGGCGGTTGGTGTAGACGCAGATGTCGGCGGCGATGCCCAGCGCCTTCTCGACCACGGCGGCCGCATCCAGCTCGGTGTTTTCCAGCAGGGCGCGCGCCGCAGCCTGGGCGAAGGGGCCGCCGGAGCCGATGGCCATGAGGTCGTCCTCCGGCTCGATGACGTCGCCGTTGCCGGAAATGATGAAGCTCTTCTCCTTGTCGGCCACGCACAGCAGCGCCTCGAGCCGGCGCAGCATGCGGTCCGTGCGCCAGTCCTTGGCCAGCTCGATGGCGGCGCGGGTGAGGTTGCCGTGCTGCTGCAGCTTGGCTTCGAAGCGCTCGAACAGGGTGAAGGCGTCGGCGGTGCCGCCGGCGAAGCCCGCCAGCACCTTGCCGTCGTACAGGCGGCGCACCTTGCGCGCGTTGCCCTTCATGACGGTGTTGCCCATGGAGACCTGCCCGTCGCCGCCGACGGCGACGACGCCGTTGCGGCGCACGGACAGGATGGTGGTGCCGCGAAACTGTTCCATCTTGGCTCCGGAGTTCGGGTGGGTGGGCGCCTCAGCGGCGCTTGCGCGCCCGCGGGTGTGCCTGGTCATAGATGCGGGCTAAATGCTGGAAATCAAGGTGGGTGTAGATCTGGGTGGTGCTGATGTCGGCGTGGCCGAGCAGTTCCTGCACGGCGCGCAGGTCGCCGCTGGACTCCAGCAGGTGGGTGGCGAAGGAATGGCGGAAGGTGTGCGGACTGACGCCCTGCGGCAGGCCGAGACGGCGCGCCCAGTGCTCGACGCGGGCCTGGATGTTGCGCATGGACAGGGGCCGGCCGATGCGGCTGATGAACATCGCGCTGCTCGGCGTCTTCAAGAGTTGCGGGCGCACCTTGATCCAGTCGCGCAGGGCCTCGCGCGCCTTGGCGCCCACCGGCACGATGCGGGTCTTGGCGCCCTTGCCGGTGACGCGCACGGTGCCCTCGCCGAAGTCGACGTCCGTGGTCTCCAGGGCGGCCAGCTCCGCCAGCCGCAGCCCGGAGGAGTACAGCAGCTCCATGATGGCGCGATCGCGCGTCGCGATCGGGTGGTCGCCGCGCACGTCCAGCAGCCGCCCCATGGCGTCGGCGTCCAGCGTGCCCGGCAGCCGCCGGGGCGCCTTGGGCGCGGTGATGTCGACGCCGGGATTGGCTTGCACCACGCCCTCGCGCAGCAGGAAGGCGAACAGGTTGCGCACCGCCGCGAGGCGTCGCTGGATGCTGCGCGGCGCCTGGCCGCGACGGTGCAGGCGGGCGGCGAAAGAACGCACGTGGCCGCTGTCGACGCGCCCCCAGTCAGGCACCTCGGCATTGCAGAGAAAGGTGTAGAGCGCCTCGATGTCGCGGTGGTAATTCTTTACCGTCAGCCCCGACAGGCGGCGCTCGTAGCGCAGGTGGTCCAGCCACTTCTCCAGCCAGGCGCGGTCGGGACCGGCAGCGTTCATGCGCGGCGGACAGCGCCCGCCCGTCGCTCGCGCGATGCCGCCAGCGCGGCTGCCGTGAGTTCGCCGATGCGCGCCAGGAAATCTGTGCTCATGGTGGGGTTGAAGCGGTGTGGGTCGTTGCTGCCGATGGCCAGCATGCCCTGTTCGCAGCCGGCGCCCAGGGGCACCATCGCCACGGAGGCGATCACGGCGCTCTCGCCGGGGAACAGGAACTCGCGCTGCACGTCGCGGATGCGGCCGCAGCGCGGCTTGTTCTGCTGGATGAAGGTGGCGAATGCGCGCAGCGCAGCGTCGCCGCGGCGGGCATGTTTCAGGAAGCGCGAGCCCTCCGGCGGCAGCGTCTCGTCGCTGCCGTAGAGCAGCACCACCACCGCCTGGTTGGCGCCGAAGTCTTCGCGCAGCCCGGCTTCCAGGGCCGCGAGAACAGCGTCGCTGTCGCCGGCGCGCAGCAGGCGGATGGCGAGGGCATGGATTTTGTCTGACAGGGTGGAGTTGTCGCGCGCCACCTCGACCAGTTCGCGCAGGCGCCGCTCCAGCGAGCGGTTTTTTTCCTGCAGCACGCTGACCTGGCGCTCCACCAGCGACACGGTGGCCGCACCGCTGCGATGCGGCAGCCGCAGCTGTTCTAGCAGGCCGGCATGGCGCTCGAAAAAATCCGGGTGATCGGACAGGTAATCCGCGACCCCCTGGTCGTTGTGTTCCGCGGCGGCCGGGCCGCCCTGTTCTGTGCTGCTCACAGCTCGATGCTTCCTTCGAATGCCTTCCTGGACGGCCCGCTGAGCCAGGCCGGCGTGCCGCGTCCCTGCCATTCCACCACCAGTCGGCCGCCGGGCAGGTCCACGTTCACCCGGGAGTCTACCCTGCCGGCGTCCCGGAGTACCGCCACCGCCGCGCAGGCGCCAGTGCCGCAGGCCTGGGTCTCGCCGCAACCGCGCTCCCACACGCGCAGTGCGACGTGGCTGCGGTCGCGCACCTCGGCAAAGCCGACGTTCACCCGGCGCGGGAAATCCGGGTGGCTCTCGATGGCGGGACCGAGGGTCGTCACCGGGGCCGTGGCGACCGCACCGAAGCCGAGTTCGTCCAGCACCAGCACGGCGTGCGGGTTGCCCATCGAGACGGCGCCGAAGCGGACGCTGCGGCCGGCGGCCTCGAGCTCGTAGCGCGCCGCTGCGGCCGCCGCGCGCAGCGGGATGCGCCCCGGTTCGAAGTCGGGCACGCCCATGGCCACGGCCGCGTGGCCGTCGCGCAACCGGGCCGCCACGACTCCGCCGGCGCTGTGCATGCGAAACTCGGCACGACCGGGCGACAACTCGGTGCCCCACAGGAGGGCGAGGCAGCGGGCGCCGTTGCCGCACTGCTCGACCTCGCCGCCGTCGGCGTTCCAGATGCGGTAGCTGAAAGCCGTGTCGGGGTCCGGCGCCGGCCCGATGACGAGCAGCTGGTCGCAGCCGACGCCTTCGCGGCGGTCGGCCAGGCGCCGCACCAGGGCGGGGTCGGGCGTGAAGGGCTCCGTGCGCGCGTCGACGACCACGAAATCGTTGCCGGCGCCGACCATCTTGTGGAAGGTGAGGGTGCGGGGCGCGGCGCTGGCGGATGTTTGGCTCATGACTGGGGCGCAATTATAGTGGGCGCGCCGCAACCAGGGTGGCTTGGATGAAATACACCGACCTCAGGGACTTCATGCGCCTGCTCGAGCAGCAGGGGGAGCTGAAGCGCATCACCGCACCGGTCAGCCCGGTGCTGGAGATGACGGAGATCTGCGACCGCACGCTGAAGCGCGGCGGCCCGGCGCTGTTGTTCGAGCGGCCCACGGGTTTCGACATCCCGGTGCTCGGGAACCTGTTCGGCACGCCGCGGCGCGTGGCCCTGGGCATGGGCCAGGACTCGGTCGAGGCGCTGCGCGAAGTCGGCAAGCTGCTGGCCTTCCTCAAGGAGCCCGACCCGCCCAAGGGCATGCGCGACGCCTGGGACAAGCTGCCCATCTTCCGCCAAGTGCTGAACATGGCGCCGAAGACGGTGCGCTCGGCGCCCTGCCAGCAGAACTTCGTCGAGGGGCCGGACGTGGACCTGGAGAAGCTGCCGATCCAGACCTGCTGGCCGGGCGACGCGGGGCCGCTGCTCACCTGGGGCCTGGTCATCACCCGGGGCCCCGAGCGGCCGCGCCAGAACCTCGGCATCTACCGCCAGCAGCTGATCGGCAAGAACCGGCTCATCATGCGCTGGCTGTCGCACCGCGGCGGCGCGCTGGACTTCCGCGACTGGCAGCAGAAGCACCCCGGCCAGCCCTTCCCCGTGGCGGTGGCGCTGGGTGCGGACCCGGCGACCATCCTCGGCGCCGTGACGCCGGTGCCGGACACCCTGTCGGAGTACGCCTTCGCCGGGCTGCTGCGCGGCGGGCGCACCGAGGTGGTGAAGTGCTCGCATGCGGACCTCGAGGTGCCGGCCAGCGCCGAGATCGTGCTGGAGGGTCATCTCCATCCCGGCGACACCGCGCCCGAGGGGCCGTTCGGCGACCACACCGGCTACTACAACGAGGTGGACGATTTCCCGGTCTTCACCGTGGACCGGGTCAGCTGGCGCGACAACCCGATCTACCACAGCACCTACACCGGCCGGCCGCCGGACGAGCCGGCGGTGCTGGGCGTGGCGCTGAACGAGGTGTTCGTGCCCATCCTGCAGAAGCAGTTCCCGGAGATCGTGGACTTCTACCTGCCGCCGGAGGGCTGCTCCTACCGCATGGCGGTGGTGAGCATGAAAAAGCAGTACCCGGGCCATGCCAAGCGCGTCATGCTCGGCATCTGGTCCTTCCTCAGGCAATTCATGTACACCAAGTTCGTCGTGGTCACCGACGACGACGTCGACGTGCGCAACTGGCAGGACGTGATCTGGGCCATGACCACGCGCATGGATCCGGCGCGCGACACGGTGATCATCGAGAACACGCCGATCGACTACCTGGACTTCGCCTCGCCGGTGTCCGGGTTGGGCTCCAAGATCGGTTTCGACGCCACCAACAAGTGGCCGGGCGAGACGCAGCGGGAGTGGGGCCGGCCCATCAGCATGGACCCCGAGGTCAAGGCCCGCGTCGATGCGTTGTGGCCGGAGCTGGGCATCGACTAGATTGAACATAACGCGCTGCCGCGGTGGTAGTCTTGCGTGCGCGCACAACTGGAAGGGGAGACGTGCATGCGGCATATCCTGGTGATGAATCCCAAGGGCGGGTGCGGCAAGAGCACCGTGGCGACCAACCTGGCCAGCTGGTACGCGACGCGGGGCGCGCAGGTGGCCCTGGCGGATTTCGACCCGCAGCGCTCGAGCATGGACTGGGCCGGGCTGCGCCCCGCGGATGCGCCGCCGGTGGCAGCCGTGGCGGCTTATGAAGAGGGGCTGCGCAGCGTGCCGCGCAACGCCGACGTCGTGGTCATCGACGCCCCCGCCCGCGCGCACGGCCGCGAGCTGACCGAGCTGGTGCGCCGCGCCGAAACGGTGCTCATCCCAGTGCTGCCGTCGGCCATCGACATGCGCGCGGCCTCGAATTTCATCACCGAGCTGCTGGACGTCGGCCGCGTCGCCCGGCAGCAGGCCCGGATCGCCGTCATCGCCAACCGCATCAAGGAGAACACGCTCAGCTTCGACGAGCTGGACTCCTACCTGCGCAAGCTCGGCGTGCCCTACGTGGCGACCCTGCGGGATGCGCAGAACTACGTGCGCGCCTACGGCCGCGGGCTCGGCGTGTTCGAGCTGCCGCACTACCTGGCGTGGCAGGACTGGGAGCAGTGGGCGCCGCTCACCGACTGGCTGGCAAGTCCCGCCAGCCGGCCCTGAGCTGGCGACGGCCTCAGCCCGCGGCGGCGTGCGGGCCCTGGATCCAGGCGACGACCGGCCGGATCTCGCCGACCCAGTGCCGCAGCACCGCCTCGGCCGCCGGTTCCAGCTGTCCCGCGGCCAGCAGGCGCGCGATTTCCGCATGCTCCTCCCGCGCCGTCTCCACGTCGCGCGCGCTGCGTTCCCAGCTCCCGGCATAGGGCCGCAGGCGGCTGCGCACGCGCTCCAGCATCTGGCCGAGCTCGCGGTTCGGGTTCCGGCTGACGAGGGTCTCGTGCCAGCGCCGGTCCAGGTCGGCACGCTGCATCGGGGTGAGATGGGCTGAGCCGAGGCGCTCGTTGAGGCTGCCGAGCTGGCCGGCCAGGTGCGCCGCCTGGGCGCCGCTCAGGCGTAGCGCCAGCCCTTCCAGCGCTCCCACGACCGGGTGGAGATTGCGCACCCGCTCGGCCGACAGCTTGGGCACCCGGAAGCCGCGCCGCGGCACGGCTTCCACCAGGCCGTCGCTGGCGAGGCTGGTGAGCGCTTCGCGCAGGGGCGTGCGGCTGACCCCCATGGCCCGGCTGATGCGCTCCTCTTCCAGCCGCTGGCCCGGTGGGAGGCGGCCGTCGGACAGCCAGTTGAGCAGCTCCTCGCGCACCTGGTCACGCAGGTTGGCGTGCTGGATCGCCATATCCGGACACCTCGCAGGCAGGAAATACTGTGGATTGTATACGGTATTTCAGGACCTGTCCTGGGTCAGGCTGGCGGCGACGCCGGCGGCAAGCGAGTCGTAACGCGGGATGAAGCCCAGCTCCGTGCGCATGCGCGTGGTGTCGACGCGCCGGCTTTCGACCAGGAACCCGCGCATGGCAGGCGAGACCCGGGCCAGCAAGTCCTGCAGCGGCAACTCGGGTGGGGGCGCCAGGCCGGCCGCGTCAGCCACGGCGCGGAAGTATTCGGTCGTGCTGGCATGATCGCCGTCGCCGACGTTGAATATGCGCTGCGCACCCGGGTAATCGACGGCGGCAAGGCAGGCCGCCGCGAGGTCGTCGACGTGGATCCGGTTCCCCGGGCCCGCGTCCTCGGCCCGCACCACGGGCGCCCCCTGCCGGATGCGGTCGGTGGGCAGGCGCCCGGGGCCGTAGATCCCGGGCACACGCAGGATGCGCACCGGCACTCCCGTGGCCTCGCCCCACTGCAGCGCGGCGCGCTCCGCGTCCAGGCGCCGTGCGCCGCGTTCCGAGGCGGGCGCCGCAGGCGTCTCCTCGGTCACCAGCGCGCCGCCGGTATCGCCGTAGACCGCGGTGGTGCTGAGGTAGACTAGGCTCGCGGGTAAAGCCGGCAGGGCCGAGAGGAAGTTGCGCAGGCGCGGGTCGTCAGCCCCCGCCTGCGGCGGCGGCGTCATGTACACCAGGGCACGCCCGGCGCAACAGTCGCGCGGCAGCCGCGCGGCAGGCAGGTCGAGGTCAAGCCGCAGCGCGCGGCCGCCGAGGGCGCGGATTTGCGCCAGGCTGTCGTCGCCACGGGCTGTGCCGACGACGTCGCGGCCGGGTTCGCGGCAAAGTTTCAGCAGGCGGCGGCCGGTATAGCCGCAGCCCACCACGGTCAGGCCGGCTTGAACGGCCGCGGGATGTTCCGGATGAGTCATTGCGTCAGATTACATCCAGGCGGCGAGACCTTCGAGGTCGTCGACGACGAGCCGGTGCTGGCGGCCGGCCTGCGCGCCGGACTGCACCTGCCCCACAGTTGCCGCGGCGGGAGTTGCGGCGCCTGCGAGGCACGCATCGTCCGCGGCGAGGTCACCTACCCGAACGGCCTGCCGCCCGGCATCACCGCGGCGGAAGCCGCCGGCGGGCGTGCCCTGCTGTGCCAGGCGCGCGCTGTCACCGATCTCGAGCTGGAGGCGCGGGCGCTCGCCGTGCCCGAAGAGGTGCGCATCCGCCGCCTGCCCTGCCGGGTCGAGACCCACGAGCTCCTGTGTCACGACGTGGTGCGCCTGGTGGTGAAACTGCCGGCGCTGGAGCCGTTCGTGTTCCTGGCCGGGCAGTACGTCGACTTCCTGCTCCCGGGCGGGCAGCGGCGCAGCTATTCCATCGCCAGCCCGCCGCACCAGCCCGATCGCCTCGAGCTGCACGTGCGCAAGGTGGCCGGCGGGGTGTTCACGACGCAGGTGTTCGAGCAGCTCGGCGAGCGGGCCCTGTTGCGCATCGAGGGGCCGCTGGGCGGCTTCTGGTTGCGCGAGGAGGCCACGCGTCCGGTCGTCATGGTGGCCGGGGGCACCGGCTTTGCCCCGATCAAGTCCATGCTGCAGCACTTGCTGCACACCGGGGCGAGCCGGCCGGTGCATTTCTACTGGGGCGTGCGCCGTCCCCGCGACCTGTACGAAGGGGAACTGGTAACGCACTGGGCGGCCGCACATGACTGGCTCACCTTCACGCCCGTCATGTCGGCGCCCCAGCCCGAGGACGCGTGGAGCGGGCGGCGCGGCTGGGTGCACGAGGCGGTGCTGGCCGACCACCCGTCGCTGGCGGCAGTGGATGTGTACGCGGCCGGGCCGCCCCCCATGATCGGCGTCATCCAGGAACTGTTCCCGGCACACGGCTTGCCGCAGGGTCGCCTGTACTTCGATTCCTTCGAGTTTTCTGCGCCGTCGGCCTGAACGGCCTGGACGACGCGCGGGCCGCTCAGCTCCGGCCGGGCTGGGCCGGTGGGGCCAGCGCCGGCGTGCCGTCCGCCGCCGCGGTCAGGCCCTGCCGGAATGCTTCGGACGCGGCGCCGGACTCGCCCAGCTTCACCAGCAGCTCGCCGTAGATGCGCCAGGTCTCGGGGCGCGGGCGTATCGCCAGGCTGGTCTCGAGATAGCTGCGCGCCTTGCCCCAGAGCTCGCTGCGCAAACACAGGCGGCCGCAGGCGAGCAGCAGTTCGGCGTCTTCCGGACGTTCGTTGAGCCATTTTTCCAGCGTCGCGAGCTGCGTCGAGGGGTCCGGGGTCTCCAGCCGCCCGTACAGCGCGACCAGCGAGGCGGACCAGGACGACTTGAGCGCCTTGCGCAGCACGGATTCCACTTGCTCCGACGCGCCGAGACGCACGCCGTTGCGGGCATAGCTCTCCACCACCTCCACACGCTGGCGCAACTTGCGCGCCAGGGCCTTCCAGGCTTGCTCCAGCGCAGCCGTGTCGGGCGTGCGGTCCAGCGAGGCCTGCGCAACACGCACTTCGAGCGTCGCCAGCGCGTCGCCATCCAGGACCTTGGCGCTGCGCAAGCGCGGCAGCAGCGCCTCCAGCGCCGGCCAGTCGCCGAGCCGCTCCAGCACGCGGGCCTGCAACACCAGCCCCCTGGGATGCGTGGCGTTGCGCTGCTCGAGCTGGCGCAGGGTCGCCAATGCTTCCTCGAGCTGGCCGTAGTCGAGCTGGAGTTCCGCCTGCGTCAGCAGCACCGCCGGGGTGGCGGCGGGGTCGGCCTCGTAGGCGAGGCGCAGCCACTCGTCGCGCCGGTCCACCGCCTGTTGTTCCTGCGCCGCGCGCGCCGCGGAGAGGTACCCCGCCAGCGAGGCCGGGCCGCGCGCGGCGCGCCCCAGCAGTTTCTCGCCGCGTCCCCATTGCCCCTCGGCAATGGCGGCAAAGGCATGGTCGAGGTGGCGCTGCGAGCGACGGGCGCGATACTCACCGACAGCCTGCCCCATGCGGCGCGGCGCGCGGAACAGCCAGCCCAGCAGCCGGACGAGGAGGTAGAGCAGCACCATTGCGATCACCAGTCCGGGCACCGAGGTCTCGAGCGTCCAGCCGCGGATGTCGACGAGCACGTAGCCCTGGTCGCCGAGCAGCCAGTGGGCCCCGACGGCGCCGAGCGCCAGGGCGAGCAGCAGGAGGAGTCCCCAGCGCATCGCTATTCGCCGTTCCCGAGGTCGCGCAGCAGCCCCACGGAACGGGATATGGCGGGCCAGCGCGGCGAGATGTCGCGCTGCTGCAGTTCGTCGATGGCGTCGATCACGGCCTCGACGGCGGGGTCGTCGTCCTGGAAATACTCTGCCAGCGCCGCACGCGCGGCACCCAGCCCGGCGGCATAGTTGGCGGCGTCGCCGGCCAGCGCCGCGAGGCGCGCGCTCTTCAGGTCGAGCTCGACGTTGCGATAAAGGAAGAAGGCCTCGTCCGGGGCCAGCAGCGGCGCGGCAGGCGCATCGCTGCGGCGCAGGCGGAACAGGCCGGTGGCGGCGTCCCGCACGCGGGAGAGGAAGCGATCCCAGCCGCTGGCCGGTTCTGCGCCGCCGCCGCCGGTTGCCGTAGGCACGGGGGTCAGGGCGCCGCGCAGGGGCAGGCCCTCGATGCGCCCGGCCAGGCTGTCCAGGCGCAGCGCGATCCCCGCGACGTCCACCTGCGTCACCGCCTCCACGGCCGCGATCTCGTCGTTCACCGCCGCCCGCACGCCGGCCAGCGCCGGGTCGTCGAGGCGCGCGATGCGGTCGTCGGCTTCCCGCAGGGCGGCCAGGGCCACGCGCGGATTGCCCGCCAGGCGCAGCTCGCGGTCGGCCAGCAGCAGCAGGAACTCGATTTCCGCCAGCGTGGGTGCGCGCTCCGCGGAAGCCTCTTCCTGCGCTGCCGCGGCGAGCCGGTTGCGCACCTGCCGCAGCTCGTCCTCGAGGGCGGACAGGGCCTGCCGCCGTTCACCCTGGGTGGCCTCGACCTCCCGGATGCGCTCCCGGGCGGCCTGCAGGTCCGCGCGCAGCTCGTCCAGGTTGCGCACCGCGGCCGCTTGCCGCAGGACTAGGTTTTCCTGTGCCGCACGATCCTGCTGCAGCAGCCAGTAGAGATAGCCCGTGCCGCCGGCAGCGGCCAGCGCCAGCAGCAGCGCCAGCAGGGCCACGGCGCCGCCGCGTTTCGGCGCGGGTGGCGGTGGCGACGGTTGCGACGATGGCCGTGTTGGTGGAGGCGGCGGTGGCGGCGGGGGAGTGTCTGCCGCAGCCGTTTCGGGCGGCATTTCGGCAGCTTCCGCCCTGGCGTCCACCTCGGTGCCTGCCGTCGCGGTGTCCGGCGTCGTTTCCGGCGTCGTTTCCGGCGTCGTTTCCGGCGTCGTTTCCGTCGTGGATTCCGTCGCGGCGTCTGCGGGGGGCGCGCCGTCGGTGGCGCCGTCCCTGGTCCGGTCAGTCCGGGAATCGTTCATTCCGTCGCTCCCGTCCGGGCTTACGCCCCGGTTGCGTGCCAGCGGGCGATCGCCTCAGCAAGGCTCTGGTCGTCGGGCCCGTCTGCCAGTATACGCTCCGCGGCATGGCCCCAGTCCTCGGCAATTTGTAACACACGCTCGCTGACCGTCACCAGCGGCGTGCGGCGGAGGAGTATCTCGCCTTCGGCGCCGAGCATGCCGCACAGGTTGCGGAAGATGTCGCCGCTGGTGGCCGTGAAGATGTGAATCTCGCCCGCCGCCCACCGTTCCAGGATGAACTGGCGCCGGTCGGGGTCGAGAGGCGCCTGCACGCGCCGGTAAACGTCGAGGTAGCGGACCCGTGCGCCGCGCTCCTTCAAGCCCGCCGCCAACGCCGCGCGCCCGCCTTCGCCCCTGATGATGAACACGCGCACGCCCGACAGGTTCTCGAACTCGGGCTGCGCCAGCATGTCTTCCGTGGTGAAGCCCGCGGGCCGCACGTCCGGCGTCAGGCCGAGCTCGGCCAGGGCCTTGGCAGTGGAGGGGCCGATGGCTGCCACGCGCGGGCGCGGCTGCGGCAGGTAGCGGGCGCCCCAGGCGACGGCGTTGCGGCTGGCGAAGATCACCAGGCCGCCGGCGGGCAGGGTGGCCAGCTCGGCGAGTTCCGAGGTGTCCGGCTGCACCGGCTCGATGCTGATGCTGGGCATGAGGATGGCTTCGCCGCCGCGGGACTCGATCGCCTGCACCAGGTCTTCCCCCAGCCCCTGGGGCCGGGTGACGAGCACGGTGACGCCACGCAGGCTGGTCTCAGCCATGTGCTCAGCCTTCCTGCAGCAGCGCTGCCGCTCCGCGCTCGAACAGGTCGCGCGCCAGCGCGGCGCCGATGGCCGCGGCGTCCGCTGCAGGTCCGCGTCGCTCGCCGTGGAGCACTGAGGCGCCGTCGCGCGTGGCCACCAGGCCGCGCAGGTAGAGTTCATCGCCGTCGATGACGGCGAAGCCGGCCACGGGCGATTCGCAGCTCGCGCCCAGCCCGCCGGCGAAGGCGCGCTCGGCGTCGACGCAGCGGCGGGTGTCCGCGTGCTCAAGCGGGGCCACCAGCTCGGCCACTGCGGCGTCGTCCTGCAGCGCCTCGATGCCGACCGCGCCCTGGCCCACGGCCGGGAGCGAAACTTCGTAGGGCAGGAAACCGGCAATGCGCTCGGCCAGGCCGAGCCGCTTGAGGCCGGCAGCTGCCAGCAGGATGGCGCTGAAATGACCGTGGTCGAGCTTGCGCAGGCGGGTCTCCACGTTGCCGCGTATGGGCTCGACTTCCAGGTCGGGCCGGGCATGCTGCAGCTGGGCCTGGCGGCGCAGGCTGGAAGTGCCGACCACGCTGCCGGCCGGGATGTCCTCGATGCGCATGTAGTCGGCGGAGACCAGCGCATCGCGCGGGTCCTCGCGCTCCAGCACGGCCACGATGCCGAAGCCTTCCGGCATCTCGGCAGGGACGTCTTTCATGGAATGCACGGCGATGTCCGCGCGGCCTTCCAGCATGGCGGTTTCCAGTTCCTTGATGAACAGGCCCTTGCCGCCGATCTTCGCCAGCGTGGTGTCGAGGATCTGGTCGCCCTTGGTGGTCATCGGCACCAGTTCCACCGTGAGGTCCGGGTGGTGGCGGCACAGCTCGGCGGCCACGTGCTCGGCCTGCCACATGGCGAGGCGACTCTCCCGGGTGGCGATCCTGATGGTCTTTTTCATGCTTCGTCGGTCCTCTGGCGCGCCCGTGAGTTCACTCGTCGGCGGAAGAAAACATATCTGATTTGAGCCGGAAAAGCGCAGAGATGTCTTCCTCGGCGCTGGTGTCCGCGATGCGCGCGTAGTGCACCAGCGTCATCTCCACCACCGGCAGCTTGACGCCGAGTTCCTCCGCCATGCGGCGGCAGATCTCGAGGTCCTTGGCGTGCAGGCCGACCTTGAAGCCGAGCGGGTACTCGCCGCGCACCATGGTCGGGCCCCGTCGCGACAGGAACCAGTTGCCCGCGGCGCCCTTCTCCAGGGCCGCGATCAGCCTGTCCATCGGCAGCCCCTGGGCGCGGCCGAAGGCCAGCGCCTCGGTCACCGCCTGGTTGATGCCCGCGACCATGATCTGGTTGGTCGCCTTCGCCGCCTGCCCGGCGCCGACCGGGCCCATGTGCACGATGGTGCTGCCCATGGCCTCCAGCGCCGGGCGCGCCCGTTCCAGGTGCGCCTCCTCGCCGCCGACCATGATCGACAGCGTGCCCGCCGCAGCACCCTCGGTCCCGCCGCTGACGGGGCAGTCAAGGAAGCCGGCGCCGCCCGCGGCCAGCCGTGCCGCCGCCTCACGCGCCGTGGCCGCGGCCACGGTGGAGCAGTCCACCACCACGGCATCCGGGCGCAGCGCCGGCGCCATGGCGTCGATGACATGGAGCAGGTCCGCGTCGGCCGAGACGCAGGTGACGACGACGTCGCATTGCGCCGCCAGGGCCGCCGGCGTCTCCGCCGCTACCGTGCCTGTCTCCGCGGCCAGCGCCTCGGCCTTGGCCGGCGTGCGGTTCCAGGCGCCGTGCAGCAGCCCGGCCCGATGCAGGTTGCGCGCCATGGGCAGGCCCATGGCGCCGAGGCCGATGAATCCAACCCGCAGCATCTCAGTCCTCCAGGTAGGTGTAGCCGGAGAGGCCGTCGCTGAGCGCGCGCAGGAAGTAGCTCTGGTCTTCCTCGTCCAGGCCGGCGGCCGCGATCTTGCGCGCGTAGGAGGCGCGCAGTTCGTCGGCCGCGAAGTGCACGTAGCCCAGCAGTTGCTCGGCGGTGTCGCCGCTGCGCGGCATGCCGAGCACCGGGTCGCCCGCCGGGGACAGGTAGACGTCGACGCTGTCGGTGTCGCCGAACAGGTTGTGCAGGTCGCCGAGGATCTCCTGGTACGCGCCCACCATGAGAATGGCCAGCAGGTATTCCTCGTCGGCGCTCACCGCGTGCACCGGCAGGCTGTGCTCGATGCCTTCACCGTCCACGTACAGGTCGACGCGCCCGTCGGAGTCGCAGGTCAGGTCGCGCAGTACGCCGCGGCGTGTCGGTGCCTCGTCGAGGCGCTGCGCCGGGATGATGGGGAACACCTGGTCGATGGCCCAGATGTCGGGCAGCGACTGGAACACCGACATGTTGATGAACAGCTTGTCGGCGGTGATCTGCTTGAGCTCGTCGAGGACGGCGCGCGGCGGGTTGCTCTGGCCCAGCAGGCGGTCGCGCACGGCGTGCATCAGGGCGCGCGCCAGGGCTTCGCCGCGGGCCCGCTCATGCAGGTCGATCTCGCCGCCGATGTAGCGCTGGTGCAGCTCCGCCATGAGGTGCTGCGTCTCGCGGTAGACCTCTTCCGGCGAGCTGTCCTCGAGACGCTGGAACTGGTCCCACAGGCCCTGCACCTCGGCGCCGCTGTCTTCGGGCGGCTCGACCGGGCGCGTGTTGGTCGGCACGTCGGTGTCGATGACGTTGGTGACCAGCACGGCATGCTGCGCGGCCATGGCGCGGCCCGACTCGGAGACGATTTCCGGTCGCTCCATGTCCGCGGCGTCGCACACTTCAGCGATGGTGTCGACCACCGTGCGGGCATAATCCTCGATGCTGTAGTTGACCGAGTTGGCGCTGCGCGAGCGCGTGCCCTCGTAGTCGACGCCGAGCCCGCCGCCGACGTCCATCAGCCCCAGGTCGAGCCCGGCGCGGCGCAGGTCGACATACACGCGTGCGGCTTCCGTGAGACCGCGGCGGATGTCACGCAGGTTGGGCACCTGCGAACCGACGTGGACGTGCAGCATACGGATGCAGTGGCCCATGCCGGCGCGGTTGGCGCGCTCGGCGGCGTCCAGCAGCTGGCCCGCGGTGAGTCCGAACTTGGACTTCTCGCCGCCGGTGTCCTGCCAGTTGCCGGCCCCCACGCTGGACAGCCGCAAACGCACGCCCAGCCGCGGCTCGAGCTCGAACTCCTGTGCCAGCTGGATGATGCGGTCCAGCTCGGAGAGCTTCTCCACCACGATGTAGACCTCGTGGCCGAGGCGCTGCGCGATCATCGCCAGCTCGAGGTACTCATGGTCCTTGTAGCCGTTGCACACGATCATGCCGCCGGGCGGTGAAACGCCCAGCACGGCCATGAGCTCCGGCTTGCTGCCCGTCTCGAGCCCGACGCGCGCGCCGCCGTG
This sequence comes from Thioalkalivibrio sp. XN279, assembly GCF_011089885.1. Lineage (NCBI taxonomy): Bacteria > Pseudomonadati > Pseudomonadota > Gammaproteobacteria > Chromatiales > Ectothiorhodospiraceae > Thioalkalivibrio > Thioalkalivibrio sp. XN279. The sequence goes on from NZ_JAANBD010000015.1 coordinate 122,691, forward strand.
GCCGACCAGGGTGTCCACCACGCTGCGCTGCTGGTTGACCTTGATCGGGTAAACCACGCGGTAGCGCGCCTCGTAACCGCGCGCCGACATGGCGTTGCGGAAGGCGTTGTGCAGGCGGTCGAGCCGGTCGCGCAGGATGTCCGTGAAGCGGAACAGGATCGGCGGCGCCAGCCCGGCGAGGCGGGCGCGGCGCACCAGTTCCACCAGGTCGACCTGCGCGCCGTTGCGGAACGGCCGCACCACCAGGCGACCCTGGGTACCGATGTCGAAGTAGCCGTCGCTCCAGCGGGAAATTCCGTAGAGGCGGCGATTGGCTTCGATCTGTTCCTGGCTCATGCGCGGCGGCCTCCGGCGTTGTCAGGGAGGACTGGAAAAAAGGGCGCGCAGTATAGCGCATCGCCGTGAACGGAAAGCGCTGCGCCACCGGCGGCGCGCGGCGGATTACGGTCGGCTGGAGTGCGGCAGGCTAGTTGGGGCCGTCGGGCTCGCAGTAGTCCGCGACGGCCTGGCGCGCCGCCTGGCGCGCCTGCACAGTTTCCTCGTCGGTGAGGAAGCGGCGTCCGCCGTCGGGCAGCTGCTCGTAGAGTCGCGGCGAGTTCTCGTAGGTTGCCAGCGTCCTGCGCGCCTCTTCGCAAGCGGCGGCCCTGAGCCGGGCCTGTTCCTCGCGCGCCGCGGCGAGCGCCTCGTCGCCCCCGGCCGCACCGGGGCGGGCCCCGGAGGGGTTCGCGCCGCCGGCTTCCGCCGCCGTGCGCGCCTCGCTGGTGGGCCGCGACTGCACCTGCACCCGCACGGAGTCGGCCGAAATCGGCCGGTCGCTGTAGACCACCGTGCCGTCCGGCTTCACGGTGCGATAGACCTCCTCGGCGTCGGCATACGCCACAGAAGTCGCGAGGGCGAGCAGCAGCAATGCGGACAGCAGCGTTTTCATCGTCCGGGCCTCCTCAGAGCGCCTTGTCGTCAGTTTCGCCGGTGCGAATGCGGATGGCCTGTTCCAGGTCGTAGACGAAAATCTTGCCGTCCCCGATCTTGCCGGTGCGAGCCGTGTTGACGATGGCCTCGATCACGCGCTCCAGCGCATCGTCTGCCACTGCCAGTTCGAGTTTCACCTTGGGCAGGAAATCCACCACGTACTCAGCGCCACGGTAAAGCTCAGTGTGTCCCTTCTGGCGCCCGAAACCCTTGACCTCCGTCACAGTAATGCCCTGCACGCCGAGATCGGCGAGGGCTTCACGGACGTCGTCCAGCTTGAAGGGCTTGATGATGGCGCAGACCATTTTCATCGTCGTTCTCCGAATGCATACCGGGCCCGGGGAAGTCTAGCACCGCCCCTGCGCCGGTGTGGAGCGGGCAAAAAAAAGGCCGGGGGCGAGAACGCCCCCGGCCGGGAAGCGGCGCATCCTGCGCCTGCCATGCGAAAGACGATCAGTCGCCGGACTTGGTGAACTCCGGGTAGGCCTCGAGGCCGCACTCGTGCAGGTCGACACCCTCGTACTCTTCCTGCTCGGAGACGCGGATGCCCGCCACCTTCTTGATGACGAACCACACCAGGAGGCTGGCGAAGAACACCCAGGAGAAGATCACCGCCAGGCCGATGAGCTGGCCGGAGAGCGTGGCGTCACCGTTGGAGAGCAGCACGGCGAGCACGCCCCAGATGCCGGCGGTGCCGTGCACGGAGATGGCGCCGACCGGGTCGTCGATGCGCAGCTTGCGATCCAGGAACACGATCGAGCCCACCACCAGCAGGCCGCCGATGGCGCCGATGACCATGGCCAGCAGCGGCGACGGCGAGAGCGGGTCGGCGGTGATGGACACCAGGCCGGCGAGGGCGCCGTTCAGAGCCATGGTGAGATCGGCCTTGCCGAACCAGGCCTTGGCCAGCAGCAGCGCCGCCACCAGGCCGGCCGCGGCCGCCAGGTTGGTGTTGGTGAACACCAGCGCCACGTTGTTGGCCGACCCCACGTCCGACACTTTCAGCTCGGAGCCGCCGTTGAAGCCGAACCAGCCCATCCACAGGATGAACATGCCCAGCGTGGCCAGTGGCAGGTTGGAGCCGGGAATGGCATTGACCTGGCCCTTGGCGCCGTACTTCCCTTTGCGCGCACCGAGCAGGATGACGCCCGCCAGGGCCGCCGCAGCGCCGGCCAGGTGCACGATGCCCGAGCCCGCGTAGTCGGAGTAACCGAAGGTCTCGCCGAGGAAGCCACCGCCCCAGGTCCAGTAGCCCTGCACCGGGTAGATGACGGCCGTCATGACCACCGCGAAGGCGAAGAACGACCACAGCTTCATGCGCTCGGCCACCGCGCCCGAGACGATCGACATGGCGGTGGCGACGAACACCACCTGGAAGAAGAAGTCCGCCAGGTTCGAGTAGTAGGGCGCGTCGTCCCCGCCGGCCACCACGTCCGCCACGGCGTTGTCAGCCGTGCCGAGCATGCTGATGCCGGGGATGATGCCGTTGCCGTCGCCGTACATGATCCCGTAGCCGACCAGCATGTACATCAGGCAGGCGATGGAATACAGGCCGACGTTCTTGGTCAGGATCTCGGCGGTGTTCTTCGCCCGCACCAGGCCGGCTTCCAGCATGGTGAAGCCTGCGGCCATCCACATGACCAGGGCCCCGGACATGAGGAAGTAGAAGGTGTCGAGCGCGTAGCTCAGTTCAAGTATCTGTTCCACTGTCTTCCTCCCCTCAGACCGCTTCCGGACCGGTCTCGCCGGTACGGATGCGGATGACCTGTTCCAGTGGCATGACGAAGATCTTGCCGTCGCCGATCTTGCCGGTGCGCGCGGTGTTGCTGATGACCTCGATGACCTGCTCCAGCAGCTCGTCGTCGATGGCCACCTCCACCTTCATTTTCGGCAGGAAATCGACCACGTACTCGGCACCGCGATAGAGTTCGGTGTGGCCGCGCTGGCGACCGAAGCCCTTCACCTCGGTCACCGTGACGCCTTTCACGCCGACGTCCGCCAGGGCCTGGCGCACGTCGTCGAGCTTGAACGGCTTGATGATTGCTGTGACCAGTTTCATGCCGCTTACCTCAGGTCGAAGGTCTTGCCGATGGTGAACACCAGCGAGGTCTCGCTCGAGCCCGTAAACGACAGGTCGCTGTCACTCATCACCGCGGCGACGCCGATATCGAACCCGGACACCTCGGCGCCGTAGCCGACCTCGCCGTAGCTGCCGTCGAAGTCCTGCGTGAAGGTGCCGTATGTGGCGTAGAACCCTTCGTACTCGACGGTGCCGGCGACGAAGCCGTAGTCGAGCTCGGGACCGTCGAAGTTGTCGTAGGTGCCGAAGGAGTATTCGACGCTGAACAGCCCGTAGCCGGCCGTGAGGTTGATTTCCTGGTAGGTGTCGTCGAAGTCGTCGGTGTAGAAGTAACCGGTATAGCCGATGCCGTAGCTGAAGTCGCCGATGGCGCCGCCGAAGCCGGCATAGAGGTCGTACTCCATGCCCTGGCCGACGTCTGCGCCCCAGGTGCCGGCGTAGAAGCCGCTCTCGTGCTCGTAGTCGAGCCCGGCGTAGGCCGAGGCGTCGCTCTGCTTGATGCCGCGGAAGATGTAGTCGGACATCATGCCGACGTTCGCGCTAAAATCTCCGGCGACTGCCGCCTGGCTGGCCGCCAGCCCCAGGACCGCGAGCAGGTACTTGGATCGAGTCATGTTGTTTTCCTCCCAGTGGAAAGCATGGTCCGGGTCGTTGTGCCCCGGCTGATTGCTGCAAAGCACGATGCGTGCCAGCTCTGACGGTTCAATGACTTAGCCGCGATCCGCCGCAGGGACGGCAGCAGGGCGCACCGTCATGGTGCAGGGCAGCATCCCCCCATGCCCCATTGCGGGGCGCGAGGACCGAGCATGGAACCCAAGAGGCCGAACATCGACGAACTGGCCCGGCGCCTGGCCGACAGCCTGCCCGGGGGGCTCAAGGCCCTGCGCGAGGATGCGGAACAGAACTTCCGCGCCGTGCTGCAGGCGGGCTTGTCCCGTCTCGATCTCGTCACCCGCGAAGAGTTCGACGTGCAGGCCGCGGTACTGAAGCGCACGCGCGAGAAACTCGAGGCGCTCGAAGCGCGCCTGGCGAAGCTCGAGCAGCCACCGGAATAGCGCCCGCCGGACTGCCGCCCGGCAGCCGTTCCCCGCTGTCTGCGCACCTGCGTGGAAGTTTCCCGGCTTTCAGTCCATAGTTGGTGGATGGCTGCACGGCTTTGCAGCCGTGCCAGGAGGGCGGCATGCCACCGGATGGAGCGAGATTCCGCGGGACCGGCACGGACGGGGACCGAGCCCGTGCCGAGAGGGTGGTGGCGTCGCAGACCATGCGTTCACGTGCGCCGCCGGTGGTGCTGGCGTGGATCACGCCGATGGTCGTCGTCATCGCGGTGGCGATCACTTTCTGCACCGCGTTCTACGTCCTCGACTCGCTCCTGTTCGGCGCCGACCTGCATAGCGCCAGCAGCATCTTCCAGCACTACCTCTCTTTCGATCCCGTGCTCATCACCGACGCGCTGCCGACGCTCGGTATGACCATCGTGGCGGTGCTCGGCATCGTGCTCACGGTGGTGGCCATCATCGTGCAGCTGTCTTCAGAGCGTTACACCAGCGTCGCGATCATGTTCCTGCGCGAGCCGGTGCACATCGCGGTGATCAGCTTCTACATCGTCGCCAGCCTGTGCGCCGTGTGGCTGAGCGTGACCTTGCGGCCCGACTTCGTGCCGCGCAGCCTGCTGCTGCTGGTGATGATCCTGACCAGCCTCGGCCTGGCCGGGATGTTGCCTTATTTCGCCTACACCTTCTGGTTCCTGGAGCCGGGCAACATTATCGACCGCCTGCGGCGCAACACCGCGCGCCTCACCGCGCGCGGCCTGGCGGCGCAGGAACCGGAGGAGGCGAACCGGATGCAGCGGCGGGTGCTGGAGAAGATGGAGGAAATCACCGACATCGCCAACAACTCGATCGAGGGCCGGGACAAGATCATCGCCGGCGCGGCCGTGGACGCCCTGTGCGACTTCGCCGTCGATTACGTCGCCACCAAGCCCGAGAAAGACATCGCCTGGTACCGCCTCGGTCCCGAGCTGCGCTTCAACCCGGATTTCGTCGCCATGGACACGGAGTTGCTGGCGGAACTCGAGACGCGCCGGCTATGGGTGGAGTGGAAGACGCTGCACGAGTACCTGCGCGTGTACTACGAGGCGCTGGACTCGATGACCGATGTCGCGTCGCAGGTCGCGATCGACACCCGCTACATCGGCGAGGCGGCCGCAGACACGCAGCAGACCGACCTGATCCGCATGGTGTTCCGCTTTTTCAATTCCTACCTGCGGGCGGCGATCGACCGGGGCATCGAGCGGACCGCTGACGACGTGCTGCTGCAGTACCGCATGCTCCTCGAGCAACTCCTGCGCCAGGAGCTGTGCGAGGAGGCGTGCGAGGGCGTGCGCTTCATGAAGCACTATGGCTACCTCGCCTTCGAGGAGGAGCTGATCTGGATCACCGAGACCGTCGCCTACGACATCGCGAGCCTGTGCCGCTACGCCCACCAGGAACGGCTGGGCTGCGACGAGGCCATGCTGTTCGAGCTGCTGGCGCTGGACTCGGAAGGCCCCGGCGATACCCGTCGTCACTACCGCGGCCTGCGCGGCGTGCGCAAGGCGCAGACGCGCCTGGGGGTCTATTACTTGTCCGAGGGTGACGAGATGAAGGCCGGCCTGGTGGCGGACGACATGGCCGAGATGTCCCCGGTTTTCAAGGCCGAGGTGCGTAACGACCTGTGGCTGCAGGCTCCGCCCCACTTCTGGGAGATCGTCGACCGGGGACGGAACCTGCATTACCTGACCGACAAAGAGCGCGGCTACCTCGACCGGTTCCTCGACCAGGTCCGCACCAGCCACGCCTGACCGCCTGTGACCTCGTGGCGGCCGGCCGGCGCCGACACAGGCGCCCTTCGTTCGGAAGTCTTTATCTCGCTCAGTGCGCCTGTGACGTCGCCGGCCGCCCGGTAGTTGCGTCGGTGCAGGTATGTCCGGATTTCCCGGCCTGTTGCCCGGTTTTGGCGGCTTACCTCGAATGCCGTTGCGCCCGAACATGGCAGGGTGTGCGGGCTCGGGGGGGTGGGGATGGCGTTGGCGAAGGTGCTGAGCCGGGCGCAATGCGGCCTCGAGGCGCTGCCGGTGACAGTCGAAGTCCACGCCGGCGGCGGGCTGCCGGGGTTCAACATCGTGGGGCTCCCGGCGACGGCGGTGCGGGAAAGCCGCGACCGCGTGCGCGCGGCATTGTCGAACTGCAGCTTCCGCTTTCCTGCCGGCAAAGTGATCGTCAACCTGGCGCCGGCCGACCTGCCGAAAGAGGGCGGGCGCTTCGACCTGCCCATCGCGCTGGGGGTGCTGGTCGCCTCGGGGCAGCTTCCCGGGCGCTGTCTCAAGGTCACGGAGTTCCTCGGCGAGCTTTCCCTCAATGGAGACTTGCGGCCGGTGCAGGCTCCGCTGTGCGCGGCCATCGCCGCGGCAAGCAAGGGGCGGACGCTGGTCGTTCCCTCGGCTTCGGCTGCCGAGGCGGCTGTGGCCGGCGCCGGCGAGGTACGCGCGGCGCAACACCTGCTGGCGGTGGCGGCGCACTTGCAGGGCCGCAAGCCGCTGCCGGTCGTGACGGCGCCGCCGCGCTTGATGGCGGGGATACACCAGGGCCCGGACCTGTCCGAGGTGCGCGGGCAGCAGCGGGGACGGCGCCTGCTGGAACTCGCCGCGGCGGGCGGGCACAACCTGCTGTTCATCGGTCCGCCCGGCACCGGCAAGACCATGCTGGCGCGACGCCTCGGGGGGCTGTTGCCGCCCCTCGACCCGGCCACGGCCTTGCAGGTGGCGTCGATCGCCTCGGCGGCCGGCAAGCCTTTCGCGCCCGACGACTGGGGACGCCGCCCGTTTCGTGCCCCGCATCATTCCGCCTCTTCCGTAGCGCTGACCGGCGGCGGCGCCAACCCGCGGCCGGGCGAGGTGACGCTGGCCCACCACGGCGTCCTGTTTCTCGACGAGCTGCCGGAGTTCAGCCGCACGGCGCTGGAGGCATTGCGGCAACCACTGGAGGAGGGTGAACTGACCATCAGTCGCGCCGCTGTGCAGCGCACTTTCCCGGCCCGTTTCATGCTGGTAGCGGCGATGAACCCCTGTCCCTGCGGCTTCCTCGGCGACCCGCGCGGAAACTGCTGTTGCAGCGCCGATGCCGTGCAGCGCTACCGCTGGCGCATTTCCGGGCCGCTGCTGGACCGTATCGACCTGGTGGCAGAGATGCCGCGCCCCGCGCCGGAGGAGATGCTCGGGCCGCCCGGCGAATCCTCAGCGCGGGTGCGCGAGCGGGTGCGTGCGGTGCGCGACACGAGCGTGCGGCGGCAGGGCGGCCTGAACGCCCGCCTCGAAGGCAAGGCGCTGGACACGCATGCGGCGCTCGACCCGGCGGGGCGGGCCCTGCTGGTGCGCTCGGCGGAGAAGCTGGGCCTTTCGGCGCGCGCGCAGACGCGGGTACGGCGGGTGGCGCGCACCATCGCTGATGCGGCCGGGGCGGAGGCGATCGGGCTGCGACACCTGGCCGAGGCGCTGTCGTGCCGTGGCCTGGATCGAATGGACTAGCCGTCTCCGGGGCGGGTCGCCCAATGAAAAGGCCCGGGGCGGGTGCCCCGGGCCTGGTTTCTTGGGCCTGCGGTTCAGGCCATCAAGGGTTGTGGCTCAGGTCCGGGACGCGGCGAAAGATGTAGGACCACCCGGCGTCCAGCGCTTGCCTGAAGTCGCTGCGGAGCTTCTCCGTTTCGGCTTCGCCGTGCACCTTGGTGACGATCTCCCAGACGCCGTCGCGCTCCTGGTCCATGGCGGCGAAGTTCTCGAACGGCGTCACCACGAAATAGTCAGCGGCCTTCTCGGGCCCGCCCATCACGCTGTACCAGTAGCCGCGGGAGTCGCCTTCGACTTCCTTCATGGCGGCGCTGACCTTCCTGACGACGTTCATCATCAGGCGGCCGTCGTCGGCCCTGAAGTTGGAGACCCAGACGACGTCCCCGCCCGATCCGCTGCGGCTGATGTCGGGCATCAGGCGCGCATAGGAGTTCGTGTTGTTGTCTGCATGCGTGTAGGGCGTGATCTTTTCCAGCGCCACGTCACGGCAACCGCGCGCAGCCTCGTCCGGCGTGTCGAGGTCGGCCCAGTTGTCCATGCGGAAGGCGGCGACGTAGACGTTCCCCTGGCCCTGCTGGCGGCGCCAGATGTTCCATGTGCCGGCGCCCTTCTTCTCGACATAGCACTCTTTCCACGCCGCGATGCCGGCCCGGAAATCATCGTCGTGCCCAGCCTTTACGTGCAGCTCGAGCAACGAAAGCATGTGGCCGGAGGATTCTTCCTGCGCGCTGGCAGTGAAAGGCACAGCAAGCGCCGCCGCGCTGATCGCGATCAGCGCGAGTGTTTTCCGATGGTTCATTGAGCTCTCTCCAGTTGGTCTTTAGCTTGTTGTTTTGAGGCGCGCTGTCCTCCCTGCAGCAGGCACAGCACCCACAGACCCTAGGATCCGACGAGCATCCTGTCAAATTTATTTCACGAAATATTTTGCTGCAATGCGGCTACGTGCCCGACATGGGCGGTGCGACAGCGCCCGCCGGGTGCGGTTCATCGCGGGATGCCGCTCGCCATCGGGTATAGTGCCGCCCTCCCGCGACCCGACACCTGACCCCGCGATGTCACTCAATCCCGCCCAGCTCGAGGCCGTGAACTACACGGCCGGTCCCCTGCTCGTGCTTGCCGGCGCGGGCAGCGGCAAGACGCGCGTCATCACTCACAAGATCGGCGCCCTGGTCGCGGGTGGCGTCCCGGCCTACGCCATCGCGGCGGTGACTTTCACCAACAAGGCGGCGCGCGAGATGCGCCAGCGCGCGGCGACCCTGCTCGACAAGGACACCGCCAAGGCGCTGAAGATTTCGACCTTCCACACCCTCGGCCTGAACATCTTGCGGCGCGAGTACGGCAACCTGGGCTACAAGCGCGGCTTCACCATCTTCGATGCCCACGACAGCCGTGCGCTGGTGAAAGAGCTGCTGCGCAGCGACAACGCCGACACCGATGCGGCCGTGGACATGGCCTGCGCCGCGATCTCCAGCTGGAAGAGCGAGCTGGTCGACCCGCCCACCGCGCTGGCCACGGCGAGCGACGACATCGACGCGGCGCGCGCGCGCCAGTACGCCGCCTACCAACGGGCGTTGCAGGCCTACAACGCGCTCGATTTCGACGACCTGATCGCGCGCCCCGTGTTCCTGTTTCGCGAGCTGCCGCAGGTGCTGGCGGCGTGGCAGGACCGCATCCGCTACATGCTCGGCGACGAGTACCAGGACACCAACCAGGCGCAGTACCAGCTCATGAGCCAGCTGGTCGGCGCACGCGGCGCTTTCACCGTGGTGGGCGACGACGACCAGTCGATCTACGCCTGGCGTGGGGCGCGCCCGGACAACCTGAAGCGGCTGGCGCAGGACTTCCCGGCGCTCAGGGTGATCAAGCTGGAGCAGAACTACCGTTCCTCCAGCCGCATCCTGGAGGCCGCCAACGGCCTCATCGCCAACAACCCGCACCTGTTCGAGAAGCGGCTGTGGAGCGCGCACGGGCCCGGCGACCGCATTCGCGTCATGGCGGCGCGCGACGGCGCCGACGAGGCCGACCGCGTGGCCATGGAGATCATGCGCCAGCGCATGGAGCGCGGCGGCAGCTGGGGCGACTTTGCCGTGCTCTATCGCGGCAACCACCAGGCGCGGCCCTTCGAGCAGTCGCTGCGTACCCTGCAGATTCCCTACTCGGTCACCGGCGGCACGTCTTTCTTCGACCGCAGCGAGGTCAAGGACGTGCTGGCGTATCTCCGGCTCATAGCCAACCCGGACGACGACGCGGCCTTTCTCAGGATCGTCAACGTGCCGCGGCGCGAGATCGGCACCGCGACCCTGGAGAAGCTGGGCGGCTGGGCCTCCGAGCGCGGCCTGGGCCTGCTTGCCGCCTGCATGGAGACCGGCCTGCACGGCGTGCTGCCGGCGCGCGCGGTCGAGCGATTGTTCGCTTTCGGCCGGCGCATCATCGAGCTCGGCGACGAGGCCGAGGACGGCGCACCGGTGGACGAACTGGCGCGTGAGCTGATCGAAGACATCGGCTATCGCGACTGGTTGTTCGAAAACGCGCGCGACCCGCGCCAGGCCGAAACCGCGAACGAGAACCTCGGCGAGCTGCTCGACTGGCTGGCGAAGGCGGCGCGCGACGACGAGGCGCCCACCCTGTCCGATGCCCTGCGGCGGCTGTCGCTGATGGACATGCTGGACCGCGAGGCCGGCGAGGGGCAGGACGACCGCGTGCGCCTGATGACCCTGCACGCGGCCAAGGGGCTGGAGTTTCCGGTGGTGTTCCTCGCCGGTTGCGAGGAAGAGCTGCTGCCGCACCGCGCTAACCTGGAGGGGCCGGGGCTGGAGGAGGAGCGGCGCCTGGCCTACGTCGGCATCACGCGCGCCCAGCGGCGGCTGTTTTTGAGCTATGCCCGCCGCCGCAAGCGCTTCGGCGAGACCCTGGAATGCACGCCCAGCAGGTTCCTCGAGGAGTTGCCGGCCGACCTGCTGGAGTGGGAGGGGCGAACCGAGGTGAGCGCGGAAGAGAAAAAGGCCCGCGGGCAGAGCGCCATCGCGGGCCTTCGGTCGCTGCTCGGCGAGGACTAGTTCACTCCGGGAGCTGTTCCACCATGTACTGGACGGCGTCGCGCACCTGCTGGTCGGTCAGGTTGGAGTGTCCGCCGCGCGGCGGCATGTAGCCGGCCTGGCCCTGGAAGCCCTCGATGGCGTGCGTGTAGAGCGTGTCCATGCCCTGGGCCACCCGCGGTGCCCAGGCCTCGGCATCGCCGGTCTTCGGCGCGCCGGCGATGCCGGCGCCGTGGCAGGCGGTGCAGGCGCCCTTGTAAATGTCTTCCGGGCTGAGGTCTCGCGCGGGCTGGGCGGACGCGGCGGGCATGGCCGCAGCGGCGGGCCGCGGTCCGCCGGGATCGCGCAGCCCGCTGTTGTCCGCGCCCGCGATGGCGACCTGGCCGACCGGGCGGATGCGCTCCAAATTGCGTTGCTGGTAAGCCGGGTCTTCCTTGACGTGGACTTCCTGGGTGCGCCCGGCCATGGAATTCGCCAGGACGAAGATGGCGATGGTGATCAGCACCAGGCTGCCCAGTACCAGCATGAAGGTGTCGAAAAACTTGCGATCCTGCTCTGCGCTCAACGCCGTGTCCTCTCCGCTTGGGGGCTGCGGGACCGTAGGGCCGGCCCCGGCAAACCGCGGATTATATGGCTTTGCCGCAGGGGCGCCAAACGTTAATGGCCAGGCGCCTGCGCGCGGCTGTCACATGGACGCTACTGGGTGTTGCCGGTATGATTGCCAGCCTCCCCGCGCGTGCGCCCGTAGCTCAGCTGGATAGAGTGCTGCCCTCCGAAGGCAGAGGTCACAGGTTCGAATCCTGTCGGGCGCGCCAATAAAAACAGGGTGTATTCCGGACAGATGGTTAACAGCTTGTCCGGGACGAAAGGATTAGGGTCCCGTGCCGCCCCGGTGCCGCTACCCTCGCCCGAGCCACCTCGCCAGCACCGCATACAGTGCCGGCGGGTCCACCGGCTTGCTGATGAAGTCATTCATGCCGGCGCCCAGGCAGGCGCGACGGTCTTCATCGAAGGCGTTGGCGGTCATGGCAATGATGGGCCGCTGGTCCCAGCCGGGCAGGTCGCGGATGGCGCGCGTGGCGACGAGGCCGTCCATCACCGGCATCTGCACGTCCATCAGCACCAGGTCGTACGATTTCGCGCGGGCCTTCTCGACGGCCTCTTGTCCATCCTCGGCGAGCTCCACGTCGAGCGCTGCCTGGCGCAGGATCTCGCTGGCCACCTCCGAGTTGATGGGGTTGTCCTCCACCAGTAGAACTCGGGCCCCCGCATGATCGCGGCGCAGCCGCTCGGCGAGCACCTGGGCGGGCGCAGCCGCGTCGGAGGCAGTGTACGCTTGCGTTCGTTGGCCCGGCTGCAGCGTGGCCGTGAACCAGAACCGGCTGCCCACGCCGGGCGTGCTGTCCACGCCGGTCTCGCCGCCGAACAGCTGGGCGAGACGGTGAGTGATCGCCAGCCCCAGGCCGGTGCCCCCGTAGCGGCGTGTCGTCGAGGTGTCGGCCTGCTCGAACGCCTCGAAGATGTTCGCCAGCTTCCCGGGCGCGATGCCGATGCCCGTGTCCTCCACCTCGAAGCGCACGCGGATGCCGTTGTCGTCCTCGCCGAGGTGCAGGGCCCTGAGGGTGATGCGACCTTCTTCCGTGAACTTCACCGCATTGGCGGCGAAATTCAGCAACGCCTGTCGTAGCCGTGTCGGGTCGCCGCTCACCCACTCGGGCATGCCGTCCGGGTCCACATCGATCACCAGTCCCTTTCTGCTCGCCTGCTCCGAGATCATGGAGCGGACGTTGTCGAGCAATGTCTCGAGATGGAAGTGGGTGTTTTCCAGCTGCAGGCGGCCGGCCTCGATCTTGGAGAGGTCGAGGATGTCGTTGAGCAGCAGGAGCAGGTGCCGTCCGGCATCGTCGATTTTTTCGAGCCGCTGCAGTTCGTTGTCGTTCGCCGATGCGCGCAGTAGGTGCGTCAGGCCGAGGATCGCGTTCAGCGGCGTGCGGATCTCGTGCGACATGTTGGCGAGAAAAGCGCTCTTCGCAGTGTTCGCGGATTCCGCGCGCAAGCGGGCTTCCTGCAACTCCGCCGTGCGTTCTTCCACCATGCGCTCGAGGTGGCGCCGGTGCAGCTCGAGTTCGGCTTCGATCAGCTTGCGGTCCGTGATGTCCATCAGCGTGCCGCAGATCATGGTCACGGCCCCGTCTGCGTCGCGCTCCAGCCAGGTATGGTCGTCGACCCAGATCCAGCCGCCCTGGCCATGCTGCAAGCGGTATTGCTGGTTGTAGTCGTCCGGACCGTCGCGCAGGTGTTTGGCGACTTCGCGCTCGATTCGCGGCAGGTCTTCGGGATGGATCAGGTCCGCGTAGATGATCTTGCCGGAGACCAGGTCGTCGGGGGTGTAGCCCAGCGTGTCGATGCTGTCGCTGGCGAAATCCGCCGGCCAGCCGGGCTCGTTGCGCCAGCTGATGGCCACGACCGGCGAATGGTCGACGATGTCAGCGAGACGCTGCATGCGCATCGAAGCAGCCCGCAGGTCTTGCTCGGCGCGCTTCAACTCGCGCAGGTCGATGTCGATGCAATACAGCTCGATGGCGTCACCGTTCTGCTGCAGGAAATGGCTGGAGAATACCGGCACCTCGGCGCCGTCCCTGCAGCGCAGGACCAGTTCGCCCGCCGGGATCGCGGGCCCGCCGGCGACCCAGGCCTCGATTCCCGCCACCACCTCGGCGCGCGCCTCCTCCGGGATGATCAGGTCTTCCAGGCGTTGGCCCATGGCCTCTGCGCGCGAGTAGCCGTAAAGCTGTTCGCTGGCGTCGTTCCAGAAAATCACGCGGCGTTCACGGTCGTAGCCTTGCACGGCGATGCTGGGAGTGTGCGCAAACAGGCGCCGGAAGCGTGCCTCGCTGGCGCGCAGGGCCGCTTCCTGGGCCTCTCGCGCCTCCACCATACGGTTGAAGGCGCGTGCGAGCGTTGCCAGCTCGTCATTGCCACGCACCGGCACCGTGGCATCGGGCTCGCCGGCTGCCAGCCGTTGCACGCCTTTCTCCAGCGCCCGGATCGGGCCGCTGACGCGGCGGTGTATGACGATGAAGCCGAAAGTGGAGAGGACGGCAAAACCGAGCGCGGCCGCGGCGAAGCCGGCCATGATGGTGGCCATGTTGCGGAACAGCTGCCCGCGCTTGTCCGCCAGCAGGGCGTGGTGGGCTTCGTTCAGCCCATGCAGGTGGATACGCAATTGGCGGCCCGCGGCTGTCTCCAGCAGGCGCGTTTCAGGCAGGGGAGCGCGGGTCCCGGCATCGCGCAGCCGGCCCGCGACGAGCCGGCCCAGGTCGCGAATCTCTGCCAGGTGCGCGACGGCGCGCTCTGCGGGCGGGAGGCTGAAAGCCCGGAAGCGCTCGGCCAGCGACTCGGCCTCCAGCGCGACAGCCTCGTACGCCTCGGGCCCACCGTCCAGCAGGGTCGCGTAATCGATGGTTGTGCCGAAGCGAGCGCCATCCGACAGGAGCAGCTGGACCTCACCGATGATGCGGCGCTGCTCCAGCGCGTCGCTCCAGCTGTGCGTGGTGAGAAGCACCAGCAGCGCCAGGCCCACTGCGGTGCCGGACAGGCAGGTGACGACCAGGTGTCGCAATTTCATCGGTGTACAGGACCTCCACCAGCGCCGGGGTGCCGCAGCAAGTGGTCCGGCAACACCACGGCCTCGGGTGCGACGGCCTGCAGCGGCGCCGCCCAAAGGTAGCTGGCCGGTGCGGCCACGGGCCGTCCGCGTGCGCCATCGATGCGTCGCCACCAGTGCATCTGCTCTTCCAGGTTGGACAGCACGGCCCAGTTCAGCGTCAGGTTCCAGAACAGCCCGGCGCCGGCCAAATCGAGCTCAGTGGGCCCGGCAGGTGATTCAGTCGCCACGAGCTGCGCTGCCTGCGCTGGGTCAGCGTCGACCAGTTCGACAGCCTTTCGGTAGCCTTCCAGGACGCGCTCGGCGACTTGCGGCCGCGAGCGCATCTCCGCGAGACGGCTGACCAGCAGCCAGTTGGGCGAGGCCACCTCGCGGTTGGAGAACACCACGGCCTGCTCGCCGAGCGATTCTCGCAGCTGGCGGGCGTAAGGATCCCAAGACAGCACGGCGTCCACTTGGCCTGCCGCGAGTGCGGCGGCCTGTTCCTGCACCGGCAGGTTGACCAGGACGACGGATCCTTCTTCGAGACCGTACAGGCCCTCGAGCAGGCTCCAGCTGAAATGCGCCGAGCTCTGCTTGAGCAGGCCGAGCCGCTTGCCCGCCAGGTCCGTCGGCTGCTCTATGCCGCGGTCGCGCCGCGCAATGATGTAGTGGGATGCGCCAGAGATGCCGAGGGAGGCCAGCACGACGATAGCGGGATGCCGGTCGGGACGATCCAGGTGATCCAGCAGCGCCCGTGCGACGGGCGTCGGGGCAGATAAGGCGTAATCGACCTCGTCTCGCAGCAGTGCGGCCAGTGCGTCACGGCCCGAGGCATGATAGCTGGCCTCTATCCGAGGCCCGGCGTAGCCCGACGCATTGAAATATCCCCTGGCCGCAGCCACCTTGGTCGGCGCGTCCATGACCCAGTCCGAGCCCGCGATGCGCACCACGGATGACGCTGGGTCGGCGGGTGCAGCGGTGACTGCGATCGCAGCGGGCGAGTTGGCCAGGGCAGAGACGAGCGCGACTGCTGCAATCACGGCGGCGGCCATTGCCTGTCTGCACACTGGGTACGTCCTTGCATCCGGCATGGCGCGGGCGCTCCAGGGCGTGCGAATCCAACCGCCGAGCATACCTGCGGCATGCGCACATTAATATACGCGCCACACGCAGGGAACCGGCGCGAAATAATTCAATATTTCCCTGCTGCCGGCCGATACCCATGATGTCGTCCTCGAGGTGCGACGCCGGTCCGACGTGGGCGAAGGGTTCGCGGCAAGCGTGCTGCGCGCCGAAGGCACCGGCATGACGCCGCTTGCGCGCGGTGGGGGAGAGTCAATTGATCGACAAAAACCAGGCCTTCGAGCTGCTGGAAAAGCTTGCCCGGGAACTGACCGCCAAGGAGGTCGACCTGCCCGCGCTGCCGTCGGTGGTCTTGCGCCTGCGCGAAGAGCTGGGGAACGATGCCTTCGACGTGGATGCAATCGCCCGCGTCATCGCCGCCGAGCCGTCCCTGGCCGGCGCGGTCCTGTCGATGGGCAACTCTTACCTCCATCGACGGATCGGCAAGGAAACGCTGGATCTCAAGGTTGCGATCCCTCGCATAGGGCAGGTCAAGCTCCAAGCGCTTTCACTGCGGTTTGCGGTCCAGCAGATGAAGGAGGTGACGAGTCACCCGCTGGTCGGCGGATTTCTCGCGGCCGAATGGTCGATGGGTCGCGATGTTGCCGCAGCGGCCTTCCTGCTGGCCAGGCAGACGCGAGCCGCGCACCCCGATGAGGCCGTGGTCGTGGGTCTCCTGCACAACATCGGACGGATCTATCTCTACAGCCGGGCGGCGGATCATCCTGAGCTTTTTGCTGATCCGACTGGACTGCGCGAGCTGGTGGACGGCTGGCAGGCGAATGTCGGCTATGCCATCGCGGAGGCCTGGCAGCTGCCTAACGATGCGATCACGGCCTTTGCCGTGCAGGCCGGGGTCGAGCGCCCCGCTAACCATGCGTTGGCGCATATCCTGATGCTGGCCATCAACCTGGCTGATAAGACAGAAGACGATGCGCCGGAGCGCTTGATGAGTATGGCCAGGCATCCGTCGGCCATACAGCTGCAACTCAGCGTCGCAGACCTCGCGACCCTGCAGGGTGAGGTGGAAGAGACCCGCATCAGCCTCGGGCTGGTGGACTAGGCCCAGGCCGGCCCCTGGTGCAGGCGGCCATGGGCCGCATGTGAGCGGTCCGCCGCTGCCTCGGCGAGCACCTGCCATGGCTGGCCTGCCGGGGCCGAAAAGTGTTAACTGTTGGGCATGAGCAGGCTCCCCCACCGCATGTCGAGGCTCCTGGCTGTCGGCCTGCTCGCCATCGGGCTGGCGTTGCTGCTGTCGCAGCTTTTGCGGCTGCGTTATCCGCCCGATCCCTACGCCCATGCGCCCTGCGCCATCCCGGTGCACTACGCGCTCGGCGAGGTCGACCCGCGCTTCGGCTTCGACGCGTTCCTGGTCGATGCGGCGCTCGCGGAGGCGGCACAGCTCTGGCAGGCGGAGAGCTCCGCGCCTCTGTTCATCGAGTCGTCGCAACCGCGGGCCATGCAGGTCAACCTGTGGTTCGACGAGCGCCAGCAGGGCGCCGTGCAGCGCCAGTCCTTGCGCGGCCAGCTCGACCTGGCGCAACGCGACCTGGATGACGCACAGGCCGACCTGGAAGCGTGGAATGGTCGCATCGAGCTGGCACGCGAGTCGCGGGAGCGCCGCGCGGCAGAATTGACGGCGCGGCTGGCGCAGCACGAGGCCGCGGTAGCCGCATGGAACGCTGACCCGGGGGCGCGCTCGGAAGCCCGTCAGCGCGCGCTGGAAGGCGAGGGCGCCATGCTGCGCGCCGAGCTGGCCGAGCTGGAGCGCATGACCGCCGCCCTCAACGACGATGTCGCGGCCTACAACCGGCGTGTCGAGGACGCGCGGCAGCGTGCCGCCGAGATGCGGGCGCAGGTGCAGGAATACAATGCGTCCTCGGCGCCGGACCCGGTCGAGTCGGGTCGCTACAGTTACGATCCGGCGCAGGGCCGGCGCATCGACGTGTTCCGGGCCGCGAGCTTCGACGCGCTGGTGTGGGTGCTGGCGCACGAGTTCGGGCATGCACTGGGCCTGGGTCATGTCGAGCAGCCCGGCGCCGTCATGCACGCCCTGCTGCACGAGGGCGGCGAGCTCCAGCCCGGGCGCAGGGGACCGGTGGCGCTGGCCGCCGCCGATCGGGCGGCGCTGGCAGACGTATGCGGCGATCGCCTAGTGGCCGGAGCGAGTCCCGAGTAGCGCGCGCAGCTCCGCCATCTCCGCCCGCAGTGAGCGCATCTCTGCGTGCAGCTCGCCTTCGATGTGCTCCTGGGTCTCGTGCAGGGCCTGCACCGTCTCCTGGTGCTCTGCTTCCTGGAAGGTCTGCATGGCGTTGACGATGATGGCGATGAACAGGTTCAGCATGGTGAAAGTCGCCACCAGGATGAAGGTGATGAAGAACAGCCAGGCGTAGGGATGCGCTTCCATCACCGGGCGCGAGATGCCCATCGACCAGCTCTCCAGGGTCATCACCTGGAACAGGGTATAGAGCGAGCGGCCCAGGGTGCCGAACCACTGCGGGTGGGTCTCGGCGAACAGGTTGGTGCCGATGACACCGAAGACATAGAAGATGATCGCCAGCACCAGCGCAATCGAGCCGAGCCCCGGGATCGCGGCGAGCAGCGCGCCGACGACGCGGCGCATCGACGGCACCATGGTGAGCAGGCGCAGCACCCGCAGCACGCGCAAGGCGCGCAGCACGGAGAAGGGCCCGGACGCCGGCACCAGGGCGATGGCCACCACGGCGAAGTCGAACAGGCTCCAGGGATCGCGCCAGAACGCGGCCCGGTGCGCGTAGATACGCAAGGCGATCTCCACCACGAACACCGCCAGGATGGCGCGGTCCACCGCCTTCAACAGCCCGCCGGCCGCGTCCATGGCGGCGGGCCAGGTCTCGAGGCCGAGGATCGCGGCGTTGAGCAGGATCAGGCCGATGATGGTCGACTGGAACCTCGGCTGCTGGATCCAGTTCGCGACGCGCTCGCGCATGGGCTATGGGCTCAGGTGGTGGTGCTGGACTCTACAGCGGAGTGAAGTTCCCGCACCAGTCCGGGCTCGAGTTGCAGCGCCCGGGACAGCGTGTCGAGGTAGATCTTCTCCGCGGGCGAGGCGGGATGCGCCACCAGCACCGAGGCGGCGTACACCTCGGCAGCGTGCTCGGGCGAGTCCACGGCGGCCACCAGGCCCTCGATGTCCAGCGGCTTCGAGTACTCGGCGAACAGGAAGGCCTTGTCTTCCTCGTCAAGCTGCGAGCTGTTGACCTGCTGCAGGATCATCTGGCTTTCGCGGGTGTCGATCTGGCCATCGGCCTTGGCCGCCGAGATCATGGCGCGCACGATCAGCTGGCTGAGCTCTTCCGCGCCGCGGGTATCGCCCGGGGATGGCAGGAAGCCGGTGCCCTGCGGCACGGCCGGCACCGGCTCGGGTCCGGCGGCCCGGGCCGCTGTGCCGGCCGCGGTGACCGTGCCCGCAGCCGTGGACTGCTTGTGGTTCTGCCAGGCCTTGTAGGCCAGCCCGCCGACCAGGGCCAGGCCCCCGATCTTCACTGCCGACTTCGTCAGCTTGCGGCCTTTCTTGCCCATGAAGGCGCTGGCGAGCGCACCGCCGGCGAGCCCGCCGGCGAAGCCGCCCGCGGCACCGCTGCCGATGAACTGGTCGAGCAGTTTCTTTGCATCCATCGTCGCTCTCTCCCTGGCTGGCGAACCGCATTCGACCGCGAACGAGCGGCCGGGTTCCCGTTGCGTCCGGGTTTCCGCTGCGTCCGGTTCAGGGCGCGGCGCCGGGCAAGCACACGTGCCGCCCGCTCGGCGTGCGCTCCACCAGCACCGGCACGCCGTAGACCTCGCTCAACGTTGCCGCCGTGAGCGCCTCCTCCGGGCGGCCGCGCCGATAGATCCCGCCGTCGTGCATCAGCACCACCTCGGCGCCGAGCGCGAAGGCATGATCCGGGTTGTGCGTGGACAGGATCACGCCCTGGCCGTCCAGGCTGGCCGCGCGTGCCAGTTTCTCGATCTCGCCCAGCACCAGCGACTGGTTGCCGAAATCCAGGCTGGCGGTGGGCTCGTCCATCACGACCAGCGGCGCACGCTGCGCCAGGGCGCGGGCGATGAGCACGAGTTGCCTCTGGCCGCCGGACAGCCGGCTGTAGTCGCGCTGCGCCAGGTCGGCGATGCCGAGACGCTCCATTTCCGAGTAGGCGGCCGCGCGGTCTGACGCGCCCGGCTGCGCGAAGCGCCCGAGCCGCGCGGTGCGTCCCATCATCACGATCTCGATGGCCTCGTAAGGGAAGGGCGGCGCGTGGGCCTGGGGCACGTAGCTGATGCGCCGCGCCATCTCCGCCCGCGACAGGCGCGAGATCGGCTCGCCGCCGAGCGTGACCTCGCCGCCCAGCCTGGGGATCAGCCCGAGCAGGGTGCGGAACAGCGTGGTCTTGCCGCAGCCATTGGGGCCGAGCAGGCAGAAGATGCGGCCCGGCGCCACGGCCAGGTCGATGTCGCGGCCGACGACGGTGCGGCCGTAACCGATTTCCAGCCCGCGCGCCTCGAGCTTCACGACCAGCCCCTGCGCCCGGAAGCCAGCAGCCAGATGAAGAACGGCGCGCCGATGACCGCCGTGAGTATGCCCAGCGGGACTTCGACCTCGGCGATGGTGCGCGCCAGGGTGTCGACCACCAGCAGGTAGCCCGCACCCACGACGGCAGAGACCGGCAGCAGGCGGGCGAAGCTCGGGCCCACCAGCATGCGCGCGATGTGCGGGATCACCAGCCCGACCCAGCCCACCACGCCGGCGACGGCGGTGACGCTGGCCGTGATGAGCGTCGCGGCGGCAATGACGATGAAACGGATGCGACCGGCCTCGACGCCCAGCGCACGCGCCTCGTCGTCGCCCAGCGCGAGCACGTTGATGCGCCAGCGCAGCAGCAGCAGCGGCACCAGCCCGAGCAGCACCGCCGGCAGCGCCGGCCAGATGTCTTCCGGAGTGGTGGAGGCCAGCGAGCCGAGCAGCCAGAAAGTGATGGCCGGGAGCTGGTCGTAGGGATCGGCCAGTACCTTGAGCAGCGAAGTGGCGGCGCCGGCCAGCGCGCCGATCACCACGCCGGTCAACACCAGCGCCAGCACCCGGTCGGTGTTGCGCACCGCCGCGGCCACCACCGTCACCAGGAGCACCGCGCCAAGGCCGCCGGCAAAGGCGAACAGCTGGATCGCCACCACCGGCATGGAGAGGAAGATGCCGATCACCGCGCCCAGCCCGGCGCCGGCGGACACGCCGAGGATGTCGGGAGAGACGAGGGGGTTGCGAAACAGGGTCTGGTAGCTGGCGCCCGCGGCCGCCAGCGCGGCGCCGACCAACAGCGCAGCCACCACGCGCGGCAGGCGGATGCCCTGCACCACCAGCTGCGCCTGCGCATCGCCGGCGCCGAACAGCGCAGCGAGCGCCTGACCGGGCGAGAGCGGAAATGGCCCGATGGTGAGCGCGCCCAGGGCGAGGAACAGCACCAGCACGCCGAGCACGAGACCGAGCGTGAGCTGCGGTCCCGTCGTGCGGGCGCTCATTGCGGCGGTGTCCCCTCGCTCCATTCCAGCAGCCGGTCCAGGTCTTCCTCGGTGGGATCGACATGGTAGTACAGGCGGTAGAAGGCCCGGGCTTCTTCTCTCAGGTCCGCGTCCCACTGCTCGGGATAAAACAGGCCCGCCAGCCACTTCAGGCCCATCAGCCGGTTCAGCGAGGGCGGCCGGTCGATCCAGCCGAAGGGCGCGGTGGGCGAGAGATAGACGCGGCCTGCGCGCACCGCCTCGATGCCCCTCCACATCGGGTTGTGGAACACCTGGGCATGGAAATTGCGATCCCAGGTCACGATCACTTCCGGGTCCGAGAACATCACCTGTTCGATGGAGGCTTGCACCAGTCCGCGTCGCCCGTCGCCGGGATCCGCCACGTTGCGCCCGCCGGCGCGCTCGATGATCTCCGTGTTGATGGAGCCCTTCAGGCCGGTCTCCAACCCGTCCGGGCCGCGCGCCATGTAGACCCGCGGCCGCTCCTCTTCCGGCGTGTCCGCGAGGATGGCGTCGAGGCGCGCGAAGGTCTGTTCCACGTCGCGCGCCAGCAGCTCGCCGCGCTCGGGCACGCCGAGCGCCGCGCCCACCAGCCGCAGCGCCGCCGGCGTCGCCTCGAAGCGACCGTCGACGAGGATGTAGGGAATCCCGGTCTGGCGCTGCACGCGGTCGGCGAGGTCGATGTAGGTGTCGCGCACCGAGCCGAAGTCGATGACCAGGTCCGGCTTGATCTCGAGCACGCGCTCCAGGTTGGCGTCCCCGCCGCGGCCCGTGAGGCGGCCGGTCTCGGGCAGGTCGCGATAGGGCGCGGCGATATAAGGCGCTTCCTCGGGCCGGATGGCGCGCGGCCAGCCGCTCAGCACGTCCGGCCGCAGCACGTAGACCAGGATCGACGCCGGCGGGCCGGAGGCGAACACCGTGTTGATCTCGTCGGGGATCTCGACCACGCGGCCGGCGCTGTCCGTGATCGTCCTGGCCTGGGCCGAAGAGGTCGCGGCGAACGCGCCGAGCAGCAGGGCGCCGAGCAGCAGCGTTCCCGTGAGTGCGCGGCGTGCGGAAACGCTCATGTCCCCGTGCGCCCGACGGGGAGGCCGTCGACTTCCCGGGCGCGTGCACGGGCCAGTTCCCGGCCGAGGAAGCGCGCCACCTCGCGCATGGCGTCGCGCCCGCCGCCGGCCGCGCGCTCCGCCTGCTGGTTGTAGTTGGTGTTCATGTTGATGTCGTAGACGAAACACTCCCCGTGCTCGTTCTCCACGAACTCGGCCGCCGCGATCTCGGCGTCGTTGGCGCCGAGGAATTCTTCCAGCCGGGCCAAGAGTTCCGCATCGGGCTCGCGCTCCGAGAGGCGGAACTTCTGCTTCGGCTGCTCGCCGGGCGCCGGGCAGAACGCCTCGCCGACCTCGCAGGCATCGGCCGGGCACAGCTCGAAGCCGCCCGAGGTGTCGACTTCGACCGCGTAGTAATAGCGCCCGCCGATGAACTCCATGCGGGTGATGAACCCGGCGGCCGGGCGGATGTATTCCTGCAGCAGCGCGATGCCGTCGAGCGAGATCTCGCCCACGTCGCGCAGGCCCGCGAGCGCGCGTTCCAGCGCGTCGACGTCGTTGAACAGCTGCACGCCGAGGCCCTTGCCGCCGCGGTTGGGCTTGAGGATGAAGGGCGCCTGGCCGAGGGCGCGCGCCGCGGAGAGGATCTCGTCACGCCCGCTGGCGGCGACGGTCGCGGGGGTGCGCACGCCGTGCGCCCGCAAGGACAGGTACTGCTCGAACTTGGAGACTTCCAGCTGCAGGGCGCGCCGGCCGTTCACCACGCGGCGGCCGTGGTGCTGCAGCCAGGCGACCAGCTGCGCCGTGAGTTCCACCGCGTAGCGGTGGTCGCGGGTGTGCGAGGAGGCGCTCATGCGGTTGTAGAACACGCCCTCGGGCGGGGCTGCGCCCAGGTCCACGCGACCCTCGTGCACGAACCAGTCGACCCAGGGCACGCCCTCGGCCTCCAGCGTCGCGCGCAGCGGCACCAGCCACTCCGGGTTCTCGTGGATGACGTGGACCGCCGGCGCGGTCATCGGGGTGGCACGCTCGTCGGGTAGGCTTTCAGGCTGCCGGCCGCGCCGGACAGCCGCAGGGCGCCGGTGGCGTCGATGTCGAAGCGGTTGACGCCCTCGAGGATGCGGAAGAACTTCTGTTCCTGGTTCATGAGCGCCGGCGCGCAGGCCATCCTGGTCGCTGCGGCGCCGCTGAAGCTGATGCCTTCGCCGCTCAAGGCGTAACCGGCGTTGTAGCGGTTGCATGAACCGAGGCCGTGCACGCGCCCGCTCTGGGGGTCGAACTCGAGGGTGATGCGCGAGCGGTCGATGATGCCGCCGCCGTCGAGATCCTCCACCACCCACTCGCGGCCGGCGAGCAGGTCGATCGGCTCGCCGCCGCAACCGGTGAGCACGCGATCGTCGACCTCCAGCGCCACGACGTAGGGATACGGCATGCCGCTCATGCTGTCGTTGCACTGGCGTCGGGCCACGTCCATGGCCATGCGGTGGGTGCCGTCGGCGGCGCGGAAACGCGTCACGCGGGCCTCGCTGCTGGTGGCGAACAGCGGCAGCGAGACGCGCTGTTGTCCGTAGTCGAGGACGAGCTCGGCGCGGCCGTCAGCCAGCGTCACGTTCCAGCCCGGCTCCTGGCCGCGGGCGCGGAAGGGCTGTGCCGGCGGCTCGGCCTGGCGGCAGGTCGGCAGCCGGCGGCCCTCGATCTCCACCAGCGCCTCCTTGCCCTTGCCGTGGAAGAAGGTGGTCTCGTCGCCGAGTGCACGGTACAGCGCGCCCGAAGCGGCCCGCGCCGGCGCCATGTCGAACACCTGGCCGTTCACCACCATGCGCGCGTTCTCGCCCTCGGCGCCGAACAGCAGGTCGACGGGGCCGCACAGGTAATGGGTACCGATGGCGACCTGGTCCACCGGCAGCAGGCGCAGCAGGCCGAGATCGATCTCGCCGCCGGCGGGGTCGATCATCAACGGCCGCGTGACGCGATACGCGCGCCCGGCCAGCGTCACGCCGCCACGGACTTCGTACACGGCCGCTGCGCCAGCCTCGATGCCGGTTTCGAGCAGGAAGGGGATCGGCACCTGGCGGCCCTGCAGCGTGATTTCCAGCACGGCGGCGACGTGTTCGCCGCTGGCGTCGAAGCGCCGCAACTCGACCGTCGCCACGCTGTCGGACGGCAGCGCGATGCGCTCCGGATAGGTGAGGGTGCCCTGCACCAGCAGCGTCTCAGCGGGCATGGCGCCTCCCGGTGCCTGGCAACCGGCCAGCGCGGCCAGGCCGAGCGCCAGCATCGCGGTGCGGACAGTGTTCATGCTGCGTTCCCTCCAGTCGGGGCCCCTAGTCTTCATCCGGCGCCGGCGTGCGTTCTACCAGGCTGCCGAAAAACAGTGCATTGGCAAAGAGTCTTTCGGTGCCCTGCCAGTAACCCCGGAAAAGATAATCGTCCGCCATGCGCACCACCAGCCCGGCGCCGTGACGGGTGGCCACCAGCGCCGGGCCGCCCGCGAGGCGCTCGCGGTTGCGCTCCGACAGGTAGCCGGCGACCAGGGGATCGTCGGCATAGGTGCCGGGCTGCACGTAAGGGTTGTCGACCGCGCGCAGCACCTGGTCGCCGCGCCGCATCACGCTGAGTTCCTCCTCGGCGTAGCCGAAGCCCAGCGGGTGCGTGTTGTCGAGCTGCATGCGCAGCACGCTGCCGCCGATCTGCTCGCGGCCGCGGTCGTCGCGGGCTGCGCCGTAAGGGCGCCGCTCGGGTGCCGCTGCGGCCTGTGACTCGTTCGGCTCGCCCGCGGGCGCCGCGTCTCCGGCCGTGTCGGCAGTGTCCTCGCCGTCCACGAAGTTCCATTCGAGCTCGAGGTCCTCCACCCAGCGCGCCGCGCGTCGCACCGCGAGCAACTGGCCGCCGCCGCGCACGAACTCCACCAGGGTCTCGGCGACGGACTCAGGCATGTCGGCATAGTCGCCGTCCGGCAGCACCAGGTGAGTGAAGCCCTTGAGGCGTCGCGGCAGGCGATGCCAGTCCACCTGCGTGAGCGGCTGGTCCAGGCGGGTGTCGAACCAGTGCCAGGTGTAGCCGGCACTGTAGGGGTTGAGCCGATGTCCGGTGAGCATGGCGACGCGGGGCGCCTCCAGCACCGCGGCGCCCGGCGCACCCAGGTCGATGCCGGCCTGGCTCAGGCCGCTGGTCGCTGCGCCGACCTGCACGCCGTAGCGGGTCGCCAGCGCCGCGAGGCGCCCGGACACGGGCGGCAGCTGCTCCGGCTGGATGCCGCCGTGAATCACCAGGCCGCCGCGCACCAGGGCGAGCGGTCCCGCGGTCGTCTGTGCCACCAGCGGTTCGGTGACCGCCTGTACCCGGTAACCCTCGGCGAGCAACGCGGCCAGCAACGCGGGCGCGCGGTGCTGGTCCCAGGGCACCAGCCAGGCCACGGCGTTTTCCGGCAGCGTCACGGGCGGGAGCTCCGGCAGCGCCTGCAGCGGTGCACCCGTGTCCGGCGCCCGGCGCACGGGCGTGACCGGCAGGTTCCAGGCGCGCTGCAGCGGCCAGGCCGAGACGTCGTAGAAGATGTCGGCGCCGGGCTCGGCGGAGACGTCGAACATGGCGCGCAGCAGCAGGTACTGGTCCTGCTGCGCCGGGATGAACCAGCGTTGCTCGGGCCGGTCCTGGCGGCTGTCCGCCGCCACGGGCCGCACCTCGATGCCGTGCCCCAGCAGTACCTCGAGGAGCGCGCGGGCGCGCATCGGGTCGCCGCCATCGGCGAGCAGCCAGCCGGCATTGCGATCGCGCCGTGCCTGGTCGCGGCCAGCCGCGAAGAACTCGGCCTGGTAGGCGATCAGTTCGTCCGCCATGGCGCGGCTCGCACGCAGCGTCGAGATGGAGGTGCGCACCTGGTTGGCGATGGCGTCGGCGAAGCTGCGCTGGCCGTAGGACGTATCCATGAGATGCCCGCGCGCCGACCCCTGCTCGAACAGGATGCCGACGCCGCCGGTGACGTCCGGGTAGGTCGAGCCCTTGCCGACGTAGTAGTCGTCGAACTGCTCGCGGGTGTAATAGGGCTCGCCGGCGCCGTCCAGGATCTCGCCGTGGAAGCGGCCGATGCGGGTGGTGAGTTCCTGGTTTCGCGCCGGGATCAGCGGGTTGGCGCGTTCCGGCACGCCGGGCTGGAAAAAGTAAGTGGCGTCCGAGCCCATCTCGTGGGTGTCGGTGATCACGTGCGGCCGCCAGGCATGGTAGTGCCGGAGGCGCGCCCGCGACTCCGGATGCACCAGCGGCAGCCAGTCGCGGTTGAGATCGAACCAGTAGTAGTTGGTGCGGCCGTTGGGCCAGGTCTCGTGGTGTTCGCGGTCCAGCGGGTCGGCGGACGGATGGCGGCCGCGATGCATGTTGGCCCAGTGGGCGAAACGGTCCAGGCCGTCCGGGTTCAGCACCGGCTCCATGACGATGATCATGTTGTCGAGCCAGTCGAGCACTTCCGGGTCACGCGAGGCCGCCAGGTGCCAGGCCGTCACGATCGCGGCCGAGGCGCCCGAGGCCTCGTTGCCGTGCACCGAGTAGCCGAGCCAGGCCACCGGCGGGCCTTCGCCCTTGCGGCTCGCATCCTGGCGCGCAGCCCGCAGGGCGTCGAGGTCGGCCAGCCGTTCGGGCTGAGCGAAGTAGGCCAGCATGAGCGGGCGACCGCCGTGCGTCTCGCCGGTGAACTCGATGCGCACGCGGTCGGACGCGGCGGCCAGGGCCTCGAAATACGCCACCACCTGGTCATGCCGCGGGTGACGCTCGCCCGGCTCGAAACCGAGCACCTCGGCCGGCGCCGGCACCGTGGTGTCCATGGCCTGGCCCTCGGGCAGGCCCGGGGCGGCGGAGACGCGCAAGGCGAGCACGAGGCCGGCCAGGAAGAATGTGAGTCTTGTCGGGCTCATCGGCAGCGGGACTCCGGCAGCTTGCAAAGCGGGACATGATAGCGGCCCCGGCGCGGGCGTGCGCCGGGGCCGCAGTTCAGCTGCAGCCGGCAGCGGTCAGTACTTCACGCTGCAGCCGTAAGGCTGGGTCAGCGGCCGGCTGACCGGCTTGCCCTCCGCCAGCTCCGCCAGCGCGATCTCCACGTACTGCTCGGCCTTCTCGATGTCGGCGACGTTGGCGCTCGGGATCGAGTCGATGGCGCCGTTGTAGCGCAGCACGCCCGCGGGATCGATGATGTACATATGCGGCGTGGTCTTGGCGCCGTAGGCCGTGCCGACGGTGCCGTCGGTGTCGAACAGGTAGGCGGTCTGCTGCGCCTTCCATTCGGCCTGGATCTGGTCGGCCTGCGCCGGGCTCACGTGGCCCTGCTTGCCCTCGGCCGAAGAGTTCACCACCAGCCACACCACGCCGTCGGCGGTGGCCTCAGCCTGCTGGCGCTGCATGTTCTCGCCGTTGTAATGCTTTTTCACGAACGGGCAGTCGTGGTTGGTCCACTCCAGCACCACGGTCTTGCCGGCGAAGTCGGACAGGTTGTGCGTGACGCCCGCCGTGTCGGTGAGGGTGAAGGCGGGTGCGGGCTCGCCGATTTTCGCGTCCGCGGCCAAAGCTGGTGAAGCGGCCGGCGACGCCGCCAGGGTGAGTGCGAGGGCGACGCCCAGGGTCTTGTACATGGTTCTCTCCTTGCTGGTCGAATGTCAGTGATTGCGTGTCAGATGTCGTCGAGCGCCTGTAGCACGATGTCCACGGTCAGCAGCTGCGGCAGCACCACCGGTTCGCGCCCGGGACCGGGATACAGCACATACAGCGGCACGCCGCTCCTGCCGAAGGATTCGAGGTAGGCGGTGATGTCGGAGTCACGCCGCGTCCAGTCGCCCTTGAGGTAGCGCACGCCGCGCTCCTCCAGCGCTGCGGCCACCCGCGGCGAGGACAGGGCGACGCGCTCGTTGGCCAGGCAGGTGATGCACCACGCCGCCGTCATGTTCACCAGCACCGGTTCACCGGCCGCACGGGCGGAAGCGAGCCGGTCGGGCGTCCAGGCCTCGTGTGCGGCTGCGGCCGCGGGTGCAGGTCCGGTGCTCGGCGCGGGTGACTGCAACAGCGGCAGGACCAGGCTCGCGAGCAGCACGCCCCAGGCCGGGATGCGCCAGGCGCCGCCGGCGCGCAGCAGCCACAGGCCGAAGGCGATGCCGACCAACGCGGCGAGCAGCCAGCTCATGGCCAGCACCGAGGTCTGTTCGCCGTAGACCCACAGCAGCCAGGTCACGGTGAGCAGCAGCGGGAAGGCCAGCAGCCGACGGAAGGTGTCCATCCACGGGCCGGGGCGCGGCAACGCCCGCGCCAGTCCCGGCACCCAGCCCAACGCCAAAATCGGCAGCGCCAGGCCGAGGCCGAGGGCGGCGAAGATCGCCAGCGCGGCGCCCGCGGGCAGGGCCAGCGCCACGCCGAGCGCGACGCCCATGAACGGGGCGGTGCAGGGGCTCGCCACCAGGCAGGCGAGCACCCCGGTGAAGAACGCGGCGCGGTCGCCGTGGCCTGCAGCGAGGCCCTGGCCGAGCCCGGCGAGCCGGCCGCGGAACTCGAACAGGCCGGCGAAGTTCATCGCCAGCACGAAAAACAGCAGCGCCAGGCCGGCGACGAATGCGGGCGCCTGCAGCTGGAAGCCCCAGCCCAGTGCCTCGCCCGAGGCCCGCAGCGCCAGCAAGGCGCCGGCCACGACGAGGAAGCTGGACACCACGCCGGCGGTGTAAAGCAGGCCGTGGCGACGCAGCAGCGCGCGGTCGCCGGCCGCTTCCATGGCCCCTGCAGCCTTGAGGAACAGCACCGGGAACACGCAGGGCATGAGGTTGAGGATCAGCCCGCCCAGCAGTGCGAGGCCGATCGCGGCCAGCACGCCCGGCGTGCCGCCCGGGCCCGGCGCTGTCGTGCCCTGCGCTGCGCCCGGTGCGGCGTCCGCGCGCGGGACGGCGCTGAACAGCAGGCCCGTATCGCCGCGCGCAAGGAGGAACTCGAAGCGCTGCGGCGCGGCGGTGAAATAGTCGCTCTTCGGCAGCACCAGCGCCGTGCCGTCGCCGGTCTCGAGCCAGCGCGGCTCTATCGCGTTCGAGGTCACCTGCGGGGTGACGGGAAAGTAGGTCCACGCGGCATCGGGCGCCGGATTCAGGCCAGCGGGCAACTGGAGCTCGACCGTTTCGGCCGTGAAGCTGACGGTCGCCGCGCTGGCAGCCGCTTGCGGCTGGCGGCGCAGGGCGGCGGCAAAGACCTCGCCCCAGCGCGGGTCGTTTTCCGCTGCGTCGGCTTCGGTGGCGACGGGGAGGCGCAGGGTGTAGCTGCCTTCTCCGGGCAAGCACTCGACCCGGCAGATCAGCCAGTCCGCCGTGGCCTCGATGACCAGTTCGTCGCCGGCGAAATCCGCCGGGACAGGCACCTCGATCGGCAGCACCATGGTGCCGCCGTAACCGAAGTTCACCAGTGGTCCGGCCGGCAGGCGCTCGGGAATCGGCCACGCGATGGCGCCGGCCGAGAACCCCGGCGGCAGTTCCAGGTTCACCCGCGTGGGCAGCCCCGAATCGCCCGGGTTGCGCCAGTAGGTGTGCCATTCCGGGTCGTGCTGCAGCCACAGCCCGAGGCGGAGTATTTCCCCGGGCACCGCGGTTGCCTGCTGCGCCACCAGGCGCGAGTAGAGGTGGTCCGTGCGCAGCGGCGCCTCTGCCGCAGCCGCGGCATGCGACGAGGCGGTGGTCAGCAGGAGCACCAGCAGCAGCGATCTCAGGCGCATCGGCGGGACTCGGTCCTCGGTTCGGGCATGGGATTGTACGACCGGGCGGGGTCGGAGGGGTTCCGGGGACGGCTCGCGCGCCTGTCCTATACTGCCCCTTCCTTGAGCATGCCGGAGGGCGCATGGAAGTGGTGGAGGGCGGACTGCTCTCGGCGCTGCTGCTCGGCGGCCATATGCTGCTGGTGGCCGGCCTGGCGGTGCGCATCCTTTCCCGGCACCTGCCGGTGGGCAGCACGCTGGCCTGGCTGGTGATCCTGTTCGTGCTGCCCCTGTTCGGACCGGCGCTGTACCTATTCATCGGCGAGAACCGTCTCGGCAACAAGCGCGCGCGGCGCTGGACAGAAATCCACGACCTCTACCGCGGCTGGCAGGGGCGGCTGAAGACGCGCTCGGAAATCGACTGGAACCGGCTGCACCCGCGCGCCCGCTCGCTGGCCAGTCACGGCGAGTCCATCACCGGCTTCGTCGCGCTGCAGGGGCATGCGCTCGAACTGCTGGAAGGCTGGGACGATTTCGTCGCCACGCTGGTGGCGGACATCGACGCCGCCCGCAGCACCTGCCACCTCGAGTTCTACATCTGGGAATCCGCCGGGCGCGCCGCGGAGGTCGAGGCGGCCCTGGTGCGCGCGGCCGAGCGAGGCGTCGTCTGCCGCGTGCTGGTCGACGACGTCGGCGCCAGCCGTTTCCTGCGCAGCCGCGCCGCGCGCGCCCTGCGCGCCGCCGGGGTGCAGGTCGTGAGCCAGCTGCCGGTCGGGTTGCTGCGCATGCTGTTCGTGCGCATGGACCTGCGCAACCACCGCAAGATCGTGGTGATCGACGGCGAGATCGGCTACACGGGCAGCATGAACCTGGTGGACCCGGCCTATTTCAAGAGCAACGCCGGCGTGGGTCGCTGGGTGGACGCCATGGTGCGGCTGCGCGGCCCGGCCGTCGAGGTGCTCAACGGCGCCTTCCTCGAGGACTGGGAGCTGGAGACGGACGAGGGGATGGAGGTTCTCGAGACGGCCGACCTGAAGGCCGTGCACGAGGAAGGCGACACGGTGGTGCAGGTGGTGCCCTCCGGCCCGGGGCTGAACCGCGCCTCGATCCACCAGCTGCTGCTGTCGTTGCTGTATTCGGCCGAGCGCGAGCTGAT
The DNA here is from genome assembly GCF_011089885.1 of Thioalkalivibrio sp. XN279. Lineage (NCBI taxonomy): Bacteria > Pseudomonadati > Pseudomonadota > Gammaproteobacteria > Chromatiales > Ectothiorhodospiraceae > Thioalkalivibrio > Thioalkalivibrio sp. XN279. The sequence goes on from NZ_JAANBD010000015.1 coordinate 153,582, forward strand.
CCTCACCACGCCGTACTTCGTGCCCGACGAGTCGATCATGACGGCGCTGGTCTCGGCGGCGCGGCGCGGCGTGGCGGTGACGCTCAACGTGCCGCAGAAGCTGGACTCGGTGCTGGCGCGCTACGCGGGGGCGGCGTGCTTCGAGGAGCTGCTGGCGGCGGGGGTGCAGATCGCGCGCTACGAGCCGGACCTGCTGCACACCAAGGCGATCACGGTGGACGGCCGCATCGCCGTGCTGGGCTCGGTGAACATCGACATGCGCAGCCTGTGGCTGAACTTCGAGATCTCGCTGTTCATCTACGACCGCGACTGTGTCAGCCGCGTGCGTGAGCTGCAGGCGCGTTACCTGCACGACTCGGTGCTGCTGCACCCGCGCGCCTGGCGCGAGCGTTCGCTGGGCGCCCGGGTGGCCGAGGGCGTGCTGCGACTGATGGGGCCGCTGCTGTGAGCCGCTGCGCTGCCTGCCGCGCCCGGGCCGGCAGAATACTGCGCCATCCTCCCTGCTAGAATCGCCCGCCATGGACAAGGCTGAACTCCTGCAGCAGCTGAAGATCGAGCGCGACGAGCCGGCGCAGGCAGGGGCGCGCACGGGCCGCTGGGTGGCGGCTATCCTGGTGCTGCTCGCGGTGGCTGCTGCCGCCACCTACTTCCTCGTCTTCGCCCCTGATGAAGCTGTCGCGGTGCGCGTCGCGGCAGTCCAGGCGCCGCAGTCGAACGCGACACGCTCGGTGCTCGACGCCACCGGCTACGTGACCGCGCGCCGCATCGCCACCGTCTCGGCCCAGGTCACCGGGCAGGTCGAAACCGTGCTGATCGAAGAGGGCATGGAAGTCGAGGAAGGGCAGGTCCTGGCCACCCTCGACGACACCGAATGGCGCGCCCAGGTGGCGCTGGCGGAGGCGCAACTCGATTCGGCGCGCTCGCAGCTCGCGGAAATCCGTGCCCAGCTCCAGCAGGCGGAAAAGGACCTCGCGCGCCAGCAGGAGCTGGTCGGGCGTGGGCTCACATCCCAGGCGGCCTTGGATGCGGCCGCGACGCAGGTCGAGGCGCTGGCGGCGCGACTGGAGAGCGCGGCCACGGGTGTGGAGGTGGGGCAGCGTTCGCTGGAGCTGTCCCGCGTGCGCCTCGGGAACACGGTGATCCGCGCGCCCTTCGCCGGGATCGTGACCGTGAAGGCGGCACAGCCGGGCGAAATGATCTCGCCGGTGTCCGCAGGCGGCGGGTTCACCCGCACCGGCATCGGCACCATCGTCGACATGGATTCGCTGGAGGTCCAGGTGGACGTCAACGAGTCTTTCATCCAGCGCGTATATCCGGGCCAGCCCGTGGAAGCCGTGCTCAACGCGTACCCGAACTGGCGCATCCCGGCCGAGGTCATCGCCATCATCCCGACCGCGGACCGCAGCCGCGCAACCGTGCGCGTGCGCGTGGCCATCCTCGAGCGGGACGCGCGCATCGTGCCGGACATGGGCGTGCGCGTGGCCTTTCTCTCGGCCGACGAACCTGCAGCGCCGAACGCGCCGTCGCGGCTGCTGGTGCCGGCCGCGGCGCTGGTCGATGCGGACGGCGACAGCCATGTCTTCGTGCTCCAGGGCGAGAACGTCGTGCGGCGGCAGGTCGAGGTCGGGGAGGCGCGGGGCGAGTTTCGCCAGGTCCTCGAGGGCCTGCGCAGCGGCGAACGCGTGGTGCTCGATCCGCCCGCGGGGCTCGAGGACGGCAGCATGGTCAGGGTCGAGTAGGCAGGCAGGAGGAACGATGAGCGCAGTGATCGAGATACGCGGCCTCAGCAAGGTCTACACCCGCGGCAAGCAGAAGGTGGAAGCGCTGCACTCCGTCGACCTGGACATCGAGCGCGGCGACTTCGTTGCCCTGATGGGCCCGTCCGGTTCGGGGAAGACGACCCTGCTGAACCTGATCGGCGGGCTCGATTCGCCCACGGCCGGCAGCATCAAGGTGGACGGCCAGTCGCTGGAGCGCATGAGCTCGGGCGCCCTGGCGCGCTGGCGCGCCGCCCACGTCGGCTTCGTGTTCCAGTTCTACAATCTCCTGCCGGTGCTGACCGCGCAGCGCAACGTCGAGCTGCCGCTGTTGCTGACGAAACTGTCGGCGGCGCAGCGGCGCAAGAATGCCGCGGTCGCGCTGCAGCTGGTCGGCCTGGCGGACCGCGCCAACCACAAGCCGCGCGAGTTGTCCGGCGGACAGGAGCAGCGCGTCGCGATCGCCCGGGCCATCGTGTCCGACCCCTCGCTGCTGGTGTGCGACGAGCCGACCGGCGACCTCGATCGCGAGACCGCGGACGAGATCCTCGAGCTGTTGCAGATGCTCAACCGCGAGCACGGCAAGACCATCGTCATGGTGACCCACGATCCGAAGGCCGCCGACCATGCGCGCCGGCTGGTGCGGCTCGACAAGGGCGCGCTGTTGCCTGACACGGAGTCGGCCTGAGGGCCCGGGCATGAAATACCTGCACCTGGTCTGGGCGGGCCTGTTTCGCAAGAAAGTGCGCACGGTGCTGACGGTGCTGTCCGTGATCGTGGCCTTCCTGCTGTTCGGCCTGCTGCAGGCCGTGAACGAGGCGTTCCAGGCGGGCGCCGAGCAGGCGCGCGCGGATCGCCTCATCACCAACTCCCGTTACTCGATCATAGAGATGCTTCCGATCAGCTACCTGCCGCAGATCGAGTCGGTGCCCGGCGTCAAGGAAGTCGCTTTCGCCAGCTGGTTCGGCGGTTCCTACCAGGATCGTCCCGCGCAGTTCGCCGTGTTTCCGGTCGATCCCGAACGCTACCTGCGCGCGGCGCCGGAGATCGAGCTGGACGATGCGGCGCGTGAACGCTGGCAAGCCACCCGGGACGGCGCCGTCGTGGGGCAGTCGCTGGCGGAGCGCTATGGCTGGCAGGTCGGCGACCGCGTCACGCTGGTGGCCGACATCTGGCCGCAACGCGGCGGCAACAACGAGTGGAACTTCGAGATCTCGGGCATCTATACCAGCCCGGGATCAGAGCAGAACGAAGGCGCGCTGCTGTTCCAGTGGGAATTTTTCGACGAGGCGCGGCAATATGCGCGCGGCACGGTCGGCTGGTTCATCCTGCAGGTCGAGGATCCGGACCGTGCCGAGGACGTGGCGCAGGCCGTGGATGCCCTGTTCGAGAACTCCAGCAACGAGACCAAGACCCAGACGGAGAAAGCCTTCGCACAGGGCTTCGCGCGACAGTTCGGCGACATCGGCTTGATCGTCACCGCGATCCTGGGCGCGGTGTTCTTCACCATCCTGGTGCTGACCGGGAACACCATGGCGCAGGCGGTGCGGGAGCGGGTGCCGGAGCTGGCGATCCTGAAGACATTGGGATTCAGCGACCGCGCCGTGCTCGGGCTGGTGGTGGCGGAGTCCCTGGTGCTGGTGCTGCTCGGCGGACTCATCGGCCTCGGCCTGGCGGCCGCGGCCCTGGGCGGGCTGGGCGCAATGCTGGCGGGTTTCGGTATCCAGGGCATCAGCCTGTCGGTGGTGGGGATGGGCGTGCTGCTCATGGTGGCGCTGAGCCTGGTCGTGGGATTGCCGCCCGCCTGGCGGGCGATGCGGCTGCGGGTCGTCGACGCCCTCGGCGGGCACCAGTAGGAGGCGGCGGAGCATGAATGTCATCAGGCAAGTGCTGGCGGTATCGCTCATGAACCTGCGTAGCGTGCCGCAGCGCTGGAGTACCTCGCTGGTCATCGTCGTGGGCATTGCCGGCGTGGTGGGTGTGCTGACAGCGATCCTCGCCATGGGCGAAGGATTCCGCGCCACGCTGGGCGCCGCGGGGAAGGCCGACCAGGCCATCGTGCTGCGCAGCGGCGCCACCTCGGAGCTGACCAGCGGCCTCGGTCGCGAGACGGTCGACCTGATCAAGCGCCTGCCGGGCGTGGCGCGCGGGGCGGACGGCGAGCCGGTGGCATCCGCGGAAATACTGGTCATCGCCGACCTGCCGAAGGCGGGCACCGGCACGCTGGCGAACGCGCCGATACGCGGCGTGCAGCCCGGCGCGTTCGCACTGCGGCCCGAAGTGCAGATCATCGCCGGCCGCGCGCTCGAGCCGGGGCCGCGCGAGCTCATCGTCGGCCGCGGTGCGGCGAGCCAGTTCGCCGGCCTCGAGGTGGGCGCGCGTGTGGCTTTCAGGGATGCCGACTGGACGGTGGTGGGGATCTTCTCGGCCGGCGGCGGGGCGCACGAGTCAGAGCTCTGGGGCGATGCTGAAACCGTCATGTCCGCCTACCGCCGTGGCGGCCTCCAGTCGGTGACGGTGCAGTTGGAGAGCCCCGACGCGATGGACGGCTTTCGCGCCGCGCTGGCCGACGACCCCCGCCTGAACGTCGAGGCGCAGACGCTGCAGGCCTATTTCAGCGCCCAGTCACAACAGATGAGCACGCTCATCAATGTGCTCGGCTACACGGTCGGCTACATCATGGCGATCGGTGCCCTGTTCGGCGCCCTCAACACCATGTATGCGGCGATCTCCACCCGTGCGCGCGAGATCGCCACGCTACGGGCGCTCGGTTTCGGCGGCGCGGCCATCGTGATGTCGGTGTTGATCGAGGCCCTGCTGCTGGCCCTGGTCGGCGGCCTGGTCGGCGGCGGCCTGGCGTGGGCCCTGTTCAACGGCTACACCGTATCGACCCTCGGGGCGAACTTCAGCCAGGTGGCGTTCGATTTCAAGGTCTCCGGCGCACTGCTCGCCCAGGGCATCGCCTGGGCGCTGGTCATCGGCCTCGTTGGCGGCCTGCTCCCGGCCTGGCGTGCCGCGCGGCAGGAAGTGACGACCGCGCTCAGGGCGCTTTAGAAACCGGGCTGACGATGCCGCCGTGCAGGCGCCTCATTCGTTGCTGCCGGCCTCCAGGCTGACGAGATAGTTGATCACCTCGGGTACCGCCGCCGGGCCGCCCGGCAGGTCAGCGCTGACCACGTATTTCCCGTTCACCACCACCGCCGGGACGAAGGTCAGGCGGTAGCGTCCGGCACGCACCTTGGCGGCGCGCAGCTCGGAGTCGACGCTGAAGCTGGTAAGCGCTTCGCGCGCCTTGTCGGCGGGCACGTCATAGCGGCCGAGAAACTCCACCATCTGGTCGATGGTGTTCAGCGGGTTACGCTCGACGTGGTACTCGTTGAAGATCGCCGCGTGAGTCTGGTCTTCGATGCCCAGGGCCTTGGTGGCGAAATACAGGCGCGCCTGCGGCTCCCAGCCAGGGTTCAGCGGCGCGGGCATGCGCACGTACTCGGCGACGTCGGGCTTGGACTTCGCCCAGGCCTCCAGGTACGGCGCGAGCATGTAGCAACCACCGCAGCCGTACCAGAACACGTCGACCACTTCGACCTTGCCCGGTGCGACGCTGGTCGGCTGCGCCGGGTTCAGCACGCGGTAGTGTTCGCCGGCGACGAAGCGCGCATCGGAGGCCGGCGCCGTGTTCGCCTGCGCCACCCGGGTCGGGGCAGGGGCCTGCTGTTCTGCAGCGCGCGGCTGCGCCGGGGCCTGGGTGGTCGGCCGGGAAACCGGTTGCGACGACTGCGCCGCCGGGGCAGCGTCGGTGCTGCCGGTGCTGGCCGGCGGCTCGGGGCTGCATGCGGCCAGCAGGACTGCGGCGAGCAGGGCAAGGGCGGTTCGGGTCATGTCCGGTCTCCTCGGGAATGCTTGATTTTCTTAAGGCAGCCCAGGTGCGGCGGAGTTCCTTCTCAGCGCAGGCCCTGGATGTAGGTGCTGACCGCGGCGATGTCTTCATCGGACATCCTGGCGGCGATTTCCTGCATCATGGCGTTGACGCGCTCGCCGGAAGCGTAGGCACGCAGCGCGCTGGCGATGTAGGTTGCGTGCTGGCCCGAGATCACGGGATACAGTGCCATGGGGTTGCCGCGGCCGGTGGGGCCGTGACAGGCGATGCAGGCCGCAACGCCCCTTTCCTGGTTGCCGCCGATATAGAGTTTGCGCCCGGCTTCCACCAGCGCCGGGTCCGCCTCGAGCGCCGCCGGGGCCTGGGCCTCGTAGAAGGCGGCGAGGTCGAGCATGTCCTGCTCGGTCAGGCCGACGGCCATGGGCGACATGAGCGGGTTCTGGCGCTCGCCGGACTTGAAAGCCTGGAGCTGGGCGACGATGTAACTGGCATGCTGGCCGGCCAGGCTCGGCCACTCGGGGTTGAGGCTGTTGCCGTCCGGGCCGTGGCAGGCCATGCAGACCGCGGATTTCTGCTGGCCGGCTTCCACGGAACCCTCGGCCAGCGCGGTGTCGTTCATCCCCAGGGCCGCAGCCGCGGCGGCGACGGCGAGAAGCATCCTCATGGCTCATAATCTCCGGTGGTTGTCCTGCCGACTTGCCAGCGTGGCGTCCGGCGGGTAGAACCCGAAATTCTACACCACCTCACCGAGTTGCAGTCCACCGCCATGAGCGCCTATCCGGACGCCGAGTTCCTCACCAGCGCCAACAAGCGCAGCCAGTTCGTGCCTGATGACGGCCGCGAAGTGGCGTTCGCCGGGCGCTCCAACGCCGGCAAGTCCAGCGCCATCAACGCCATCCTCGGCCGGCGCGGGTTGGCGCGCACCAGCAAGACGCCCGGGCGCACCCAGCTGGTCAATTTCTTCAGCCTCGGCGAGGGGTTGCGGGTCACGGACCTGCCCGGCTATGGCTTTGCGCGGGTCCCGGAGGCGGTGCGCCGTCACTGGGGCGAACTGATGGACGACTATTTCCATCACCGCCAGTCGCTGGCCGGGCTGTTCATCGTCATGGACGCGCGGCGACCGCTGACCGAGTTCGACCAGGGGATGCTGGGCTGGGCCCGCGCCGCAGGGTGCCCGGTGCACCTGCTGCTGACCAAGGCGGACAAGCTGTCGCGCGGGGCCGGTGCGGCAACGCTGCTGGCGGTGCGCCGGGAGGTGGGCGACGCGGCCTCCGCCCAGCTGTTCTCGGCGCTCAAGAACACCGGGCTGGATGAGGCGCGGCTGGTCCTGGACCGCTTTCTCGGCCTCCGCAACGGGGTCTGACCCCCGTAAGTTTTTGAAAAAAAAGGCCCCGAGGCGAATACGCCCCGGGGCAATACATGGTCCGGCTTGGGGGAACCGGACAGCTGGCCCGCCCAGGGAGGGTGGCGGGCGAGCGTCAGATTGGCGCTCACCGATACAGACTCCCGCAATGCCGCAAAAGTTCCGGGGGGCAGCCGCCGTCAGTGCGCCTCGTCCCAGTTCAGCCCGGCGGCGGCGTCCACCTTGAGCGGCACGGACAACTCCACCGCATCCCCCATCAGGTGATCGAGCGCCTCGACCAGGGCCTGCACGTCACGCTCGGCCACTTCGAACACCAGCTCGTCGTGCACCTGCATGATCAGGCGGGCGTCGACCTTGCCCGCGGCCAGCCAGTCGGCCACGCGGATCATGGCCAGCTTGATGATGTCTGCCGCCGTGCCCTGCATGGGCGCGTTGATGGCGCTGCGCTCGGCGTACTGGCGGCGCTGGCTGTTGCGCGAGCGGATCTCCGGCAGGTGCAGGCGCCGCCCGAGCACGGTCGTGACGTAGCCGTCCTCGCGCGCCCTCCGGCGCGTCTCGTCCATGTAGCGCTTCACGCCGGGGTAGCGCTCGAAGTAGAGCTGCACGTATTCCTGCGCCGCGGCGCGCTCGATGCCGAGCTGGCGTGCGAGGCCGAAGGCCGACATGCCGTAGATGAGGCCGAAGTTGATGGCCTTCGCCGAGCGGCGCTGCTCGGGCGTGACCTCGTCCAGCGGCGTCTCGAACACCTCCGCGGCGGTGGCGCGGTGAATGTCCTGGTCCTCGCGGAAGGCGGCCTGCAGTCCTTCGTCGCCGGACAGGTGCGCCATGATGCGCAACTCGATCTGCGAGTAGTCGGCGGCCACGAGGCGGTAGCCGTCGGGTGCGATGAAGGCCTGGCGAATGCGCCGGCCCTCGGCAGTGCGCACCGGGATGTTCTGCAGGTTGGGGTCGGAGGAGGACAGGCGCCCGGTGGCCGCCACCGCCTGGTGGTAGGAGGTGTGCACGCGGTGGCCGGCGTCGCACAGCTCCGGCAGCTTGTCGGTGTAGGTCGACTTCAGCTTCGCCAAGCCGCGGTATTCCAGCACCCGCCGCGGCAGCTCGTGTTCCGCGCTGAGCTCCTCCAGCACGTCCTCGGCCGTCGAGGGCTGGCCGCCTGGCGTCTTGCGCAGCGGTGTCAGCCCCAGGCGCTCGAACAGGATTTCCTGCAGCTGCTTGGCCGAGCCGATGTTGAACTTGCCGCCCGCCGCGGCGAACGCCGCGGCCTCGGCCGCCGCCATGCCCTGTTCCAGCTCGCGGCTCTGGCGCTTCAGCAGCGCCGTGTCCAGCAGCACGCCGTGGCGTTCCATGGCGCCGAGGATGGGCACCAGCGGCAGCTCGATGTCCGCGTAGACGGACTGCAGCCCGGGAGTCTCGACCAGCCGCGGCCACAGCTCGCGATGCAGGCGCAGGGTCACGTCCGCGTCCTCGGCGGCGTAGGGCGCCGCCGTCGCCACCGGCACCTGGTCGAAAGTGATCTGCTTGGCGCCCTTGCCGGCCACGTCCTCGTAGCGGATCGTCTCGTAGCCGAGGTACTTCAGCGCCACCGAGTCCATGTCATGGCGCGTCGCCGTCGAGTCCAGCACGTAGGACTCGAGCATGGTGTCGTAGCGGATGCCCTGCAGGGCGACACCATGATTGGCCAGCACGTGCATGTCGTACTTGAGGTGATGGCCGATCTTGCCCCGCGCCGGGTCTTCCAGCAGGGGCTTGAGTTTAGCCAGCGTTGCCTCGAGATCGAGCTGCTGCGGGGCGTCCGGATCGTGATGCGCCAGCGGCACATAAGCGGCGCACCCCGGCTCGACGGCGAAGGACACGCCGACGATGCGGGCCTGCATGTAGTCGAGGCTGTCGGTCTCGGTGTCGAAGGCGAAGTCTTCCGCGGCCGCCAGCCGCGCCAGCCAGTCGTCGAGCTGCGCGGCGGTGAACACGGTCTCGTAGTCGGCGACGATCGTCGCCGGCGTGTCCTCCGCGGCGCCCGCAGCCTGCGGCGCGTCCCCTTCGGGCAGCTTGCGCAGCAGGGTGTTGAACTCCAGTCGCGTGTACAGCTCGCGCAGGCGCGGAACGTCGGGCGCGTCGGGCTTGAGGTCGGCAGGGCCCTGCTCGAGCTCGACGTCGCAGCGGATGGTGGCCAGCTCGCGCGACAGCTCGAGCTGCTCGAGATGCGCGCGCAGGCTCTCGCCGATCTTGCCGCCGACCTCGTCGGCGCGCGCCTTCAGCGTGTCCAGGTCGCCGAACTCCGTGAGCCACTTGGTCGCGGTCTTGGGGCCGCATTTCGGCACGCCGGGGATGTTGTCGGAGCTGTCGCCCACCAGCGCCAGCCAGTCGACGATGCGCTCGGGCGGGACGCCGAACTTCTCTTCCACGCCGGCGCGGTCGAGCACTTTGCCGGTCATGGTGTTGACCAGCGTGACGTCCCCGTTGACCAGCTGCGCCATGTCCTTGTCGCCGGTGGAGACCAGCGTCCGCATGCCGGCCGCGCGCGCCTGCTGCGTCAGCGTGCCGATGACGTCGTCGGCCTCGACGCCGGACACCTGCAGGATGGGCAGGCCCAGCGCCTGGACGATTTCCAGCAGCGGCCCGACCTGTGCCGAGAGCTCGTCGGGCATGGGCGGGCGGTTGGCCTTGTACTCGGCGAAGAGCTCGTCGCGGAAGGTCTTGCCCCTGGCGTCGAACACCACCGCGAAATGTTCCGGCCGGTGTTCTTCGATCAGCTTCAGCAGCATGTTCACCACGCCGAGCACCGCGCCCACGGGCTCGTCGCGGCTGTTGGTCAGGGGCGGCAGGGCGTGGAAGGCGCGGTACAGGTAAGAGGAGCCGTCCACCAGCACCAGCTGCGGCTTGCTCATTCCTCTGCCTCGCCGAAGGTGGTCTCGCCGTGCCACAGTGACGCCACCGTCTCGCGACGCCGCACCAGGCGCGTCTGCGTGCCCGCCACCATCACCTCGCTGGCCCGCGGCCGGGCGTTGTAGTTGGAGCTCATGACGAAACCGTAGGCGCCGCCGTCAGCCACCGCCAGCAGGTCGCCCGGCCGCACCGCGAGGCTGCGGTCGCGGCCGAGGAAGTCGCCGGTCTCGCACACCGGCCCGACCACGTCGATCGGTTCGGCGTCGGGCGCGGCGCCGGCGCGCACCGGGAGGATGTCGTGCCAGGCCTCGTACAGGGCGGGGCGCAGCAGGTCGTTCATGGCCGCGTCGACCAGCGCGAACTTGCGGCCGTGCCCCTGCTTCACGTAGGCCACGCGCGTCAGCAGCAGCCCGGCCGGTCCGGCGATGGCGCGACCGGGTTCGAGCACGATCTCGATACCGAGCCCGCCGAGCGCGTCGAGCACCACCCGGGCGTATTCCGCCGGCGTCGGCGCGACCTGGCCGTGGTGATCGATGCCCAGCCCGCCGCCGGCATCGACATGGCGCAACGGCACGTTGTCGGACTGCAGCGTGCGCACGAAATCCGCGAGCTGGTCCAGCGCCGCGGCCAGCGGCTCCAGGCCCATCATCTGCGAGCCGATGTGGCAGGCGACGCCGTCGAGCCTGAGCCCGGGCAGGGTCATGGCCCGTACCACCAGCGTGCCGGCGTCTTCCAGCGCAATGCCGAACTTGTGCTCGCGCCGGCCGGTGGAGATGTGACGATGGCCGCCCGCTTCCACGTCCGGATTCACGCGGATGGCGATGCGCGCCTCGCACCCGGTCTCTACGGCCAGCTCCGAGAGGCGGGCCAGCTCGGGCTCGGATTCCACGTTGAAGCAGGCGATGTCCTGCGCCAGGGCGTAGCGGATCTCCTCGTCCAGCTTGCAGGCGCCGGAGAACACCACCTTGCGCGGGTCACCGCCGGCGGCGAGCACGCGCGCCAGCTCCCCGCCCGAGACAATGTCGAAGCCCGCGCCGCGGCGCGCCAGCACGTCGAGCACGGCGAGGTTGCCGTTCGCCTTGACCGCGTAGCACACGCGGACCGGCTGCCCGGCGAAGGCCGCGCTGAAGGCGTCGTAGCGCGCTTCCAGGGCGCTGCGGGAATAGACATAGCAAGGCGTCCCGTAGCGCGCCGCGATGTCGTCCAGCGGCACGTCCTCGGCATGCAGCCGTTCTTTGCGGTAGGCGAAGGCCGGGTTCACGGGCGCCCCGTCGCCTGCTCGCCGCCCTCCGGCGGCGCCTGCTTCGGCTTCTCGGCCTGGTCCTCCGCGGCCGGCTCCACTGCCGGCGCCGCGTCCTCGAGGATCGGCTCGCGCTCCTCGACCTCGGGCGCGGGCTGCGGTGCGGGTGGCGGTGCGGGTGCCTCGAGATACAGGTCGCCGTACATGCCGCAGCCGCCCGCCAGCAGCAAGGCCGCCAGCGACGCGACGGCACGCGTGGTGGCGGCCCGGGAGCGCGGATGGTCCATGTTCATCTCTCCTGTCGCGGCACGACGGCCATGGTCAGGCGCGAGATTGCGGTGAGCCTGCCGCTCTCGTCTTCCGTGCGGATCTCCCACACCTGGGTGCTGCGGCCGATGTGGATCGGGCGCGCAGTGGCTTTCACCCTGCCGCTGCGCACCGAGCGCAGGTGATTGGTGTTGATTTCCAGGCCCACCGCGTAATGCGTGGACATGTCGAGACAGCAATTGGCCGCCGAGCTGCCGAGCGTTTCTGCCAGCACCACCGTCGCGCCGCCGTGCAGCAGGCCGAAGGGCTGCGTGGTGCGGTTGTCCACCGGCATGGTGCCGGCAATGTAGTCGTCGCCGACCTCGGTGAAGCGGATGTCGACGTGCTCCACCAGCGTGTCCTTCGACATCGCGTTGAGCGACTCCACCGTCGGCGCCTGGTGCCAGATGCTCACGACTCGTCTTTTCCCGTGGCCTTGTCGCGCAGCTGGCGCAGCGTTTCCCCGACGCGGCGATAGGCTTCCCGGAACGGCAGCCCTTCGTCGGTCACCAGCTTGTACGCGTCCTGCGTGGCATAGAGCTGCTGCTCCATGCGGATGTTCTCCTCGATGAAGTCCACCTCCGGCAGGGCGTGCGCCATGATGCCCAGCGTCGCCTCAGCAAGGTCGATGGCGCGGAACAACGGCGCCTTCAGGAGCTGCAGGTCGCGGTGGTAACCGGAGGTCAGCTTGGCGGGCACCGCGAGGGCCTCGTTGAGGCAGCCCAGCGTGGTCGCCGCGCGCCCGCGCACCAGCTCGAAGACGTCGGGGTTGCGCTTTTGCGGCATGATCGAGGAGCCGGTGGTCATGGAGTTCGGCAGCGCCACGTAGCTGAACTCCTGGCTGCAGAACAGGATCAGGTCCGAGGCGAGGCGGCCGAGGTCCTGCATCAGCAGGTGGATCTCGAACACCAGCTGCGCCTCCGCCTTGCCGCGCGACAGCTGCACTGCCGTCACCGGCTCGTGCACCGACTCGAAGCCCAGCGCCTCGCGCGTGTGCTCGCGGTCCAGCGGCAGGCCGGGTGCGCCGTAGCCGGCCGCCGAGCCGAGCGGGTTGCGATCGGCGCGCCGCGCGGCGCCGAGCAGGCCCGTGGCGTCGTCGCGCAGCTCGGCGGCGAAGCCCTCGGCCCACAACCGCACCGAGCTCGGCATGGCCGGCTGCAGGTGGGTGTAGCCCGGCAGCGGCGTCTCGGCCTCGCGCTCCGCCAGGGCGTCGAGTTCCGCCGCCACGTTGAGTGCGCCGTCGTGCAGTGCGCGGGCGGTATCCTTCAGGTACAGCCGCAGCGCGGCCAGCACCTGGTCGTTGCGCGAGCGCCCCAGGTGCATGCGCGCGGCGGCCTCCGGCGCCTGCAGCGACAGGCGGTGCTCGAGCGCGTTGTGCACGTCCTCTTCCTCGAGACCGATGCGCCACTCGCCGCGGGCGTGCGCCGCAGCGATCTCTTCCAGGCCCTGCGCGATGGCGGCGACGTGCTCCTCCGCCAGCAGCCCGCGCGCGTTGAGCATGCGCGCATGGGCGATGGTGGCGCGCACGTCGTAGGGCACCATGCGGTTGTCGAGCTCGTGGTCCTCGCCGGCGGTATAGGCCAGCACCTGCGTGTCGAGCGGATCGCCCTTGTCCCACATGCGGCTCATCAGTCCTCGTCCTCCGCCGCGGCCTGCTCGGCCGGCGTCAGGGTGCCGGTGTCCTCGACCACCAGCGTGCCGGTGCCCTCGTTGGTGAACACTTCCAGCAGCAGGCTGTCCGGCACCTGGTAAGAGATCACGTGCACGCGCGGCACGCCGCCCTGCACCGCCGAGCGGATGGCGTCGGCCTTCGGCTTCATGCCCGCGTCCAGCCGGCCCTCGGCGCGCATGCGCTCGAGGTCGGCCAGGTCGAGGTAGGAGACCAGCGAGCCGGGGTCGTCGACGTCGTCGAGGATGCCGGGCGCGCCGGTCACCAGGATCAGCTTCTCCGCCTTCAGCGCCACGGCGATGGCCGCGGCGACGGTGTCCGCGTTGATGTTCAGCAGCACGCCGTCCTCGTCGGCCGACAGCGGGCTGATGATGGGCAGGAAGCCGGCGTCGAGCTGGCGCTGCAGCACACCGCTGTCCACGCTGTCGATGTCGCCGACGAAGCCGTAGTCCACGGTGCCGCCTTCGGCCCCTGCCAGCTTCACCGGCGGGCGGCGATGGGCGTGGATCAGCCCGGCGTCGACGCCGCTGATGCCGATGGCGGGCAGGCCGATGTCGCGGCAGATGGCGAGCACGCGGGTGTTGATGATGCCGTTCAGCACCATGGTCGCGATCCGCAGCGAGCCCTCGTCGGTAATGCGCCGCCCTTCGACGAACTGCGCCGGCACGTCGAGCGCATTGGCCAGAGCGGTCGACTGCGGGCCGCCGCCGTGCACCAGCACCACGTGGATGCCGACCTCGTGCAGGATGCCGATCTGCTCGATCAGCTCGCGCGTGCTGTCCTCGTCGCCGAATACCGCGCCGCCGGCCTTCACCACGAAGACCTTGCGCTTGAACATGCGGATGTAGGGGACGGCCGCCTTCAGGGCCGTGACCGCGATGGAACGCTCGCCGCGTGCGTGCATCATGAAGCTCACTCCGTCCGGCCGGCCAGCAGCCGGTGCAGGATCGCCATTTGTACCGTCATCCTGTTGCGCGCCTGCGGCAGCACCCGGCTGCGCGGCCCGTCCAGGACCTCGTCCGCCACCACCACGTTGCGCCGCACCGGCAGGCAGTGCATGAAGACGGCTTCGGGCTTTGCGGGCGCGAACCACGACTCGTCCACCATCCAGTGCTCCAGCCCGGCGCGCTGCGCGCGGTCGTCGGCCGGACGTCCATAATAACGCGTCGACTGCCAGCTCTTGGCATACACCACGTGCGCGCCCTGCATGGCCTCGGCGCGGTCGTCGGTCTCGCGCACCGAGCCACCCGATGCCGCGGCGGCGGCGTGCGCGCGCGCCATGATGGCCTCTGGCAGCTCATACCCCTCGGGCCGCAACACCGTGACATCCATGCCGCGCATCGCCGCCATGTGGACTGCGGCCGAGGGCACCGCCAGCGGCAGCGGGTTGGGATGGTTGGCCCAGGAAAGCACGAAGCGCCCGCCTTCCCGCGGCACGCCGATGTCGTCCATGGTCTTCCAGTCCGCCAGTGCCTGGCAGGGATGGTTCACCGCGGACTCCATGTTCACCAGCGGCGTCGGGCAGTAGCCCGCCATCTCCATGAACTTGCGTTCCTCGATGTCGGCCTGCAGGTCGATGCCGCCGGCGAAGGCGCGGATGCCGAGCACGTCGGCGTAGCTCGCCAGCACCGGCACGGCCTCGCGGATGTGCTCGGCTGCGTCCCCGTCCATGACGATGCCGTCGCGGGTTTCGAGCTTCCAGGTGCCTTGCCCGGGGGTGATGACGAAGGAGCCGCCGCCGAGGCGCGTCATGGCGGCCTGGAAAGAGGCCACGGTGCGCAGCGAGGGGTTGAAGAACAGCATCCCCATCACCTTGCCGCGCAGGGCGGTAGGCTCGGGATGCCGGTCGAGCCGGGTGGCGAGCTCGAGCAGCTCGGCAACTTCACCGGGACTGTGTTCGGCCAGGTCGATAAAGCGTTTCATGGCGCAATCTCCGCTAGTGCGGCCGCCAGCATGGCGACGTGTTCGGTTTCTAGGGTGAGCGGCGGCAGCAGGCGCAGCACGCGCGGGTCGCCGCTGGTGCCGGCGAGGATGCCGTGCTCGAGCAATTCGGCCTGGATTTCCCGCGCCGGCCGGCTGCACACCAGGCCGAGCAGGAAGCCGGCGCCCTGGATGGACTGCACCGGCCCGACCAGGCAGGTCTCGCGCACCTGCTGCGAGACCGTGCGCACGTTGTCCAGCAGGTGCTCGTCCTGGATCACGCTGATCACGGTCTCGATCGCGGCACAGGCCATGGGCCCGCCACCGAAGGTGGTGCCGAGCTCGCCGATCTTCAGGCCGGCGGCGATCTCCGGCGTGGTGATGACGGCGCCGGCCGGGAAGCCGCCGGCCAGGCCCTTGGCGGTGGTGAGAATGTCGGGCGTGATGCCGTAGTAGTCCGCGGCGAAGGGCCGCCCCGTGCGGCCCATGCCGCACTGGACCTCGTCGAAGATCAGCAGCGCGCCCGTGGCGCGCGTGATCTCGCGCGCCACGGCGAGAAACTCCGTCGGCAGGTCCACCGCGCCGGCCACGCCCTGCACCGGCTCGACGATCACCGCTGCGGTGTCTTCGCCCACGGTCTGCTGCAATGCGGCCGGGTTGCGCGGTGAGATGAAGCTGACGTCGAAGGGCTTGTGCGGGAAGCCGTACCACTTCTCGCTGCCCCAGGTGACCGCGGCCGCCGCCGCGGTGCGGCCGTGGAAAGCGCCTTCCACCGCCACCACCCGGGTGCGCCCGGGACTGCGGAAAGCAAGCTTGAGCGCGTTTTCATTGGCCTCGGCGCCGCTGTTGACCAGGAACACGCGGTCCAGCCCCGGCGGCGCGAAACGCGCCAGGGCTTCGCAGGCGCGGGCGCGCAGGGCCAGCGGCAGCAGGTTGCTCTGGAACGTCAGGCGCTTGACCTGGTCCTGCAGTGCCGCCACCAGGCGCGGGTGGCCGTAGCCCAGCGCTGCTACTGCATGGCCGCCGTACATGTCGAGGATACGGCGGCCGTCGGCCAGCTCCAGCCAGGCGCCGTCGCCGCCCACCGGCTCCAGCGCCAGCTGGGCGTACACCGGCAGGGTCCAGGCCAGCTCGTCGGGCTTGGGTGTGCTCATTGCGTTCATGTCCAGGCCGGCCCCGGCAGGCGGAGCCCGGCGTCCTCGGGAAATTCCAGTAAGCGGTTGAGCCACTGCATGGCGCCGCCGGCCGCGCCCTTGACCAGGTTGTCGATGGCCGACATCACCACGAAGGCTTCGCCCGCGACCGCGACCGAGAGCCGCGCGCGGTTGGAGCCGGCGACGTCCTTGATGCGCGGCGGCGTGTCGACGACCTCGACGAAATGCGAGCGGGCATAGGCCTCGGCCAGCGCTGCACGCAAGGTCGCGGTATCGGCCGGTGCGGCGAGGCGGCCGTGAATGGTGGCGTGAATGCCGCGCGCCCACGGCCCGGAATGGGGCACGAAGTGCACCTGGCAGGGCCGCGCCGCCTCGGCGGCGAGTTGCTCGATCTCGGGCCGGTGGCGGTGGGTCAGCGGCTGGTAGGCAAACATGTTGGCGTGACGCACGGGATGGTGCGTGCCCTCGCCGAGCTTGCGGCCGGCGCCGGTGCTGCCGGTCACGGCGGAGACGAAGAACTCGGGCTCGGCCAGGCCGGCGCGCAGCAACGGGACGATGCCAAGCAGCACCGAGGTGACGAAGCAGCCCGGGTGCCCGACGTGCGCCGCCGGCGTGCCGTCGAGATGCTCCGGCAATGCCGAGGCGAATTCCGCCAGCCGTTCCGGGCAGGCGTGCGGATGGCCGTAGACGCGCGCATAGGCCGCGGGATCGCGGAAGCGGAAGTCGGCGGAGGCATCCACCACCGTCAGCGTGACCCCGGACGCGGCGGCGACGTTCAGCAGCGCATCCACGCGCCCGGCCGCAGCCCCGTGCGGCGCGGCGCAGAACAGGGCGCGCACGCGGCCGTCGCGGACGGCCTCCTCGAGCCCGGCCTCGTCACAGAACCTGGCTGCGCCGAAGACCCCGGCGAGATTGGGGAAGGTTGCCGCGACCGGCTTGCCGGCCTGGCTTTCCGAGGAGATCGCCGCCAGCGCCAGCTGCGGATGTCCAGCCAGCAGGCGCAGGAACTCGCCGGCGACGTAGCCGGTGCCGCCGAGCACGGCAACGGGATAAGGCCTGCTCACGAACCGGCCTCCGGCCCGAACAGCACGCCGCGCAGGTGCTCGCCGAGCTCCGCTTCCTGGGTGAGGGCATTGAAGGCGGCCACGCCCATCTGCTCGCGGATGATCTTCACGCCCACCTCGTTGTCCGTGGAACGGCCAGTGACCATGGCCGGCTCGATGTCGAAGCGCTCGCGCAGCAGGTGTACGCCGCCGAAGGCACCGACCGGGTCGTTGGCGCACAGGATCACGGCCGACACCGCCTTGCGCACTTCCGGGTCCTTGAGGATGGCTTCCACGCCGTAGGCGCCGAGGATGCCGTCGCCGAGCTCGAACACGATCACGTCCGGGCGCGTCTCCGCCATGCGGTTGAGCATGGTGCGGGTCAGGCGCGGGCCGTTGGCCGGGCCGGTGGTGACGATGCCGAAGTCGGTGAAGATGGCGGTGGCGCGCGCGCCGGCGTCCTCCATGGCGAGAATGTCACGCCGGAGCGACACGCCGGTGGCCTTGAAGGCGGCGACGCGGTAGCCGTAGTGCGAGAAGCGGCTGATGATGGCGGCGGCTGCCGCGGTCTTGCCGGCGTCCATGCAGGTGCCGGCCAGCGCCACGACGGGAATGCCGCGCATGTCCACGCTCGGGTCCTCCGGCAGCTTGATGCTGCCGACCCGCGCCGGCGTGCCGATACGCTCGCCCAGGTAAGGGAAGTGCAGCACCGTGCCGAGCACGCGGCACTCGAAAGGCTGGCCGCGGTCGCGGTTCACCGAGTCGCAGATACCCATCACGCCGCCGAGATTGAGCAGGTTGATGGTGTCGCCCGGCGCCAGCTTCTTGGGGATGTGGCCGGAGTAGCCGAACAGCGCATGGCGGTGGCCCAGGGCGCCGACCACGATGTCGCCGCGCTTGACCTGGGCCATGCGGCCTGAGGTCAGCTCGATGGTGTTGTATGTGGACTTGTTGGACAGCACCTCGACGGCGATGACCACGCCTTCCTCGCAGGGAATTTCCGGCGAGATCCGCACCTCGCGGCCGAGGCGGCAGCTCTGCGCCACCGAGGCGACCTTGTCGACTACCAGTGGACGCATGGCTCAGCCCCCCGCCCGCGTGTGCAGCATGCCCGCCAGCGCCTTCATGCGCGCCAGTCCCAGCGCGTCGGCGGCGCTCCACTCGCCGGCCGATTCACCGTACTTGCCCTTGGTGGCGGCGAGCAGGGAATGCGGCGAGCTCACGCCCTCGACGAACAGGCAGCCCGGGCGGAACAGCAGCTTCACCTCGCCAGTGACGCGCGCCTGCGAAGAGGACAGCAGGGCCTCGATGTCCCGCGCCGCGGGCTCGAGGTGCTGGCCCTCGTGCACCAGGTCGCCGTAGATGAGGCCGAGTGGCTCCTTCACCTTGAGCTGCGTGCCGGTGAGGGTGAGCTTCTCCAGCTCGCGGTGCGCAACCAGGATGGTCTCCGCGGCGGGCGCTTCGAAGGCCACGCGGCCCTTGGAGCCGAGGATGGTTTCGCCGAGGTGAATGCCGCGGCCGATGCCGTAGGGACCAGCCAGCGCCTCGAGCTTCTCGATCAACGCCACCGCGTCCATGGTCTCGCCGTCCAGCGACGTCGGCACGCCCTGCGTGAAGCCAAGCGTGTGCCGCGCAGGTTCCTGCGGCTGCACGAAGGCGCCCGCGGTCACCACCCAGGCGCTCTCCGGGATGGACGCCAGCGAGTCCAAGGTCTCCTTGCCGCCGATGGTGGTGCCCCACAGGCCGCGGTTGATGGAGTAGGCGCCGCCGCCCGGGGGCACGGGCAGGCCGCGCTCCTCGAGCCAGGCCACCTGTGCCGCCCGCTGCCAGTCATGATCGCGCACCGGCGCCAGCACCTCGAGGCCCGGGCGCAGCGTGCGCAGCGCCACTTCGAAGCGGACCTGGTCGTTGCCGGCCGCGGTGCTGCCGTGGGCCACGGTGTCGCTGCCCAGCGCCACCGCCTGCTCCGCCACCATGCGCGCCTGCAGGCCGCGCTCGGCGCCCACGCACAGCGGGTAGAGCTGGCCCTTGCGCACGTTGCCGAACACCAGGAACTTCAGCACGGTGTCGAAGAAGGCGTGCTTCGCGTCGACCGTGATGTGGCGCTCCGCGCCCAGCGCCAGCGCGCGCTGTTCCAGCGCCGCGGTATCGACGTCTCCGCCGGTGTCGACGGTGACCGTGATGACCGGGCGGTGCAGCGTCTCCTTCAGCCAGGCGACGCAGAAGGACGTGTCGAGGCCGCCGGAGAAAGCGAGCAGGATCGGGCTTCCGCCCATGGGGGAAGAGGCAGTCATGTTTTCTTACCTTGGGAAGATCCGGGTGAGGCGCGCCAGCAGGGTCTGCTGGCCGCGGGCTGAAGCGGTGGCGACGAAGATTGTATCGTCTCCGGAGATCGTGCCCGCCACTTCATTCCAGCCGGCGCGATCGATGGCGACGGCGACACTCTGCGCGGCGCCGATGGAAGTGCGAACCACGGTCAGGTGCGGGCCCGCCGCGGACCAGCCGGTGACGAAGCCGGTCAGGGCGCCGAAATCGGTGGCCGGGCCGCCGATGTTCTGCGGCGCAAGGTAGCGTTCGCCGACCTTGGCGACGCCGAGGTCACGCAGGTCGCGGCTGACGCTCGACTGCGTCGCGGGGAATCCGCGCACGGCGAGCAGCTCCACCAGCTCCGACTGGCGGGTGATGCGTTGCTGGCGCAGGAGGTCAAGGATGACTTCCCGGCGCTCGTTCTGCTGGGTGTTGACGGCAGGCATGGGGGTGAAATCACGTGCGGATAAATATGCGCATGATTAGAAGTTAATGCGCATGCGATGTCAAGCCCGCCGGCGCCGGTTTTGTCGCGCTCGTCGCATTTACGCCGCGGGCGGTAAACTGCCGCCTCCATTCCGACTGATATGCAACGGAGCCCGCCGCCCATGAGCCTGAAGCTGCAAACTGTCGAGCGCGAGACCGGGCCGGAACCGACCACCAGCGTGATCTGGCTGCACGGCCTGGGCGCCGACGGTTACGACTTCGACCCCATCGTGCCCGCGCTGCGCATCGCCGGCGGCCCCGAGACGCGCTACGTGTTTCCGCATGCGCCGATTCGCCCGGTGACCATCAACGGCGGCATGGAAATGCGCGCCTGGTACGACATCATCGCCATCCAGCGCGGCGCGCAGGAGGACACCGGGGGCATCCGCGAGAGCGCCGAGGCGGTGAGCGCGCTGATCGCGCGCGAGGCCGAGCGCGGCATCCCGCCCGAGCGCGTGGTGCTGGCCGGCTTCTCCCAGGGCGGCGCCATCGCATTGCATGCCGGCCTGCGTTACCCGCAGCAGCTCGCCGGCATCATCGGCCTGTCCACCTACCTGCCGCTCAAGGCGGCCGGTGGCGAGTTCCACGCAGCCAACCGCCAGACCCCGCTGTTCATGGCGCACGGCACGATGGACCCGGTCGTCCCGGCCTTCCTTGGCGAGGAGAGCGCCGAGCTGCTCACGCAGGCCGGCTACCCGGTGGAGTACAGGAGCTACGTGATGCCGCACTCGGTGTGCCCGGAGGAGGTCGAGGACATCCGCAACTGGCTGCGCCAGCGCTTCGCCGCGGCCTGACCCCGGCCGCACCGGGACCCTTCGCCTCCAAGACCTGAACGCGGGGCCGGGCCGTGCAAGGCGCCCTTCGTTCGGAAATCTTTATCTCATTCAGTGCGCCTTGCACGTCCCGCCCCCGCTGCCGTGTCGCAGGCGCGAGGCCCTGGTGGGGCACTGGGGCTTCGGCGGCGGCGCCGACGCGTCCGCGCGCCGCTCAGTAAGCTCGCGGTCGGCTACGTGGCTGCCCGAGTTCCGAATCCGGCCGACACCGCGAAGGCCGGCTTCGCCCCCGGAGGCGCCGTGCGCCACCGAAACCCGCCCCCTGCAACCAAGCAGCGGGGCCGGGACGTGGAACGCTCACTGAGCGAGATAAAGATTTCCGAGTGAAGGGAGCGTTCCACGGCGCGGCCCCGCGGTCAGTGCAGGGCGGCGCCGCCGAGATCGAGCGCCGGCACGTCGCCGGCCGGCGTGACGCCGAGCACCCGGCAGTAGAACGCCAGCTCGGCCTCGAGCGCGGCCCTGATGTTCTCGGCGCGGCGGAAACCGTGTCCTTCCTCGGGGAACTCGAGATAGGCGGTCGGAATGCCGCGCTCGCGCAGCGCGGCGTGCATGCTGCGGCTCTGCTCGGGCGGCACGACCTTGTCTTCGCCGCCCTGGAAGAAGATCACCGGGCAGCGGATCCGGTCGGCGTGCTTCAGCGGCGACCGTGCGTCGAGCAGCCGTTGCGTGGCCGGGTCCGAGGGATCACCGATGAGCCAGCGATCGTACTGTGACTCGAACTTGTGCGTGGTGCCGAACAGCGCGCCCACGTCGCCGATGCCGTAGTAGCTGGCGCCGGCGCGAAAGGCGTCGGTGAAGGCCAGGGCGCAGAGCACGCTGTAGCCGCCGGCGCTGCCGCCGCTGATGAAGGCGGCCTCAGGATCCGCGAGGCCCTGTTGCGCCAGGAAGCGCACGCCGGCGACACAGTCCTGCACATCCGCCTCGCCCCAGCGCCCGTAGAGGCTTTCGCGGTACTCGCGGCCGAAGCCGGTGCTGCCGCGGTAGTTCACGTCGAGCACGGCGAAGCCGCGCGTGGTCCAGAACTGGATCTTCGCGTCGAAGGCCGGCGAGGTGGCGCCGGTCGGGCCGCCATGGCATTTCACGATCACCGGCGGCGTGGTGCCGGCGGGCGCGACGTGCAGCGGGTTGCAGGGCGGGTAGTAGAACGCATGCGCCGTGGCGCCGTCGCCGGTGGGGAAGCTCAGCGCGCGCGGGTGCGAGATCCACTCTTCCTTGAGCGGCAGCGGGCCGGTGTCTGCGACCAGGCGCGGCCGCATGTTGGGCGCGTCCAGCAGGTACACGCCCATGGCGCGGTCGGGCCCGCCGGCCAGGACCACCGCCTCGCGGCCGTCGGTGGCGAAATGATCGATGGCTTCGAGCCGCCAGCGTTCGCGGGAGGGCAGCCCGGGGCCGAAGTGCCACAGTTCCCAGCTGCCGTCGCGGCTCATGGCGCCCATCATCCCGCCCGAGATCTCGCCCCAGGTGGACTGGCCGAACACCCATTGCGGCATCCCGCCCTCGGAGTCCATCGTGGTGAAGCGCTCCGTATGACGCCCGTCCCACGCGTAGTGGTTCCACCAGCCGTCGGGATCGGCGACATAGCCGAGGCGTCCGTCGCGCAGCCACTCCGGCTGGAACACGGAGACACGCTCGCCGCCGGCGACTTTGCGCGAGTCCGCCGGTCGCCCGTCGGCATCGAGGCGAGCCATCCACAAGGTGGTGCCGTCCCAGGGCAGGCGCGGATGGTCCCAGGAGAGCCAGGCGAGGCGCTCGCCGTCCGCGTCGAGGCGCAGCGAGGCATAGAAATCGTGGCCCTCGAGGAGGGTGGTGATGGTGCCGTCGTCGCTGATGGCCACCACGCTGGCGCGCGGCTCGCCCGGGGTGCCGTGATCTTCACAGACAGCCAGCAGGCGCCGCCGCCGGGGGTCGCGCCTGAGATCCGCATAGCGGCGCTGGTCGGCGGGCGTGAGTTGCCGTATGTCGCCCCCGGCATCGCGATGCCAGATCGCCTGGTCGGCGTCGTTGACGAACCAGGCCTCGGCCCCGAGCACGCAGTAAGCCCCGCCGCCGTATTCGTGCGCGCGGCTGCGCACGTTGAACGGCGCCGGCGTCAGCTCGCTGCGCCGCCTGTGCAGGTCCTGCATGAGGACGGTGCGGCCGCCCTCGGCGGGACGCTGCTCCAGCCAGCAGACCTGGTCGCCCTTGCGCCAGGGCTGCTGCAGCTTGACCCCGGCCCGGGCGACTTCGGCGGCGGACAGCGGCGATGACCAGCTGCCGCAGGGCGCTTCTCTCGGTTGCATGTCAGGACTCCGGGACAAATTCGAAACTGCGCTCGTCGACGGCTGCGCCGGCGGCATCGAAGCTGCGCTCGGTCAGCTCCATGGCGCTGCCCCGCGTGAGCCGCAGCACAGTGGAGCAGCGCGTGCCGTAGCGCGGGTCGGTGATGAAAGGTGCTGACAACAGGCGCTCCCACTCTGGCGGCAGCCCCGTGTCCGGTAGCTCTGCGTCGGCTGCCGGGACGCGGTCGGCCAGCATGTCCAGCAGGTCGGACGTGTCGGCGCCGGCATCCAGCAGGCCCGCGAAACGCGCGCGTGTGCGAGCAAGTTTCGGCCAGGGCGTGTCCAGCAGGTGGTTCGACAGGCCATACACCCCGGGTGCCAGCACCTCCGGGCCGCGCCCGCGGTTGGACAGGTAGACCAGTTCGTCGGGCGCGCCCAGCAGGAGGTTGAAACCGGCGTAGTCCTCGTGGTGCTGCGCGACGTGGCGCGCCCACTCGCGGGGCCCGGCGTCGCCACGCAGGAAGCCGGTCACGAGTTCGCCGCGCGAGCGCGGGCCGCGTCCCTCGGCCATGGGCTCGCGGTAGTTGGTGACCACGGCGAAGCGGCCGTCGCGGGCCGCGGCCAGCCAGGTGCCGCCGGCGCGCAGGTCGCGGCCGCCGACGATGCGGCCGCCCTCCCACCAGTCTGCGGGCGCGGCCGGGCGGTCGTGGAACTCGTCGCGGTTGCCGGCCAGCACCAGCGGTCGGGCGGCGGCGGTCTGCCAGGCGAACACGAGCAGGCACATGGGCTCAGCGGGTCCCGGTGTTCATGGTTCGGGCCGCGCGATCCATGGGCCGGCCTGCACTTCCCCGGCGAGCGAGCGTCCCGGCGCGGCGTCGAACCAGTGCTCGATCAGCCGCCAGGCAATGGACACCCGCGGCGGCAGCAGCACCTCGCCGGCGGCGATGTCGTCGCGGCTGAGCCAGCGCGCGTCTTCCAGCTCGCTGTCGCGCAAGGTGATGCGCTCCGTGGTGGCATGCGCGACGAAGCCGAGCATCAGCGAGGAAGGGAAGGGCCAGGGCTGGGAGCTGTGGTATTCGATGCCGCTGACGCGCACCCCGGTCTCCTCGGCGACCTCGCGCGCCACGGCGTCCTCGAGGCTCTCGCCGGGCTCGACGAAGCCGGCGATGGTCGAGTAGCGGCCCGGCGGCCAGGCCGGCTGGCGGCCGAGCAGGCAGCGCTCGCCGTCGGCCACCAGCACGATGATGGCGGGGTCGACGCGCGGGAAGTGCTTGGCGCCGCAGCCGCTGCACTTGCGCGCATGGCCGGCCTCGATGCTGTGCGTGGGTGCGCCGCAACGGCTGCAGTGGCGATGATGCTCGTGCCACGCCAGCATGGCCCGGGCATAGGCCAGCAGGGCGGCGTCGTCGGGCTCGAGCTGTTCGCCGATGCTGCGGATGTCCTCGAAGCGTCCGAGCGTCTCCGGCGGCTCTTCGCCGGCGAGGGCAAAGGCGAAGCAGGGCACGCCGGTGCGTTCGCCCAGCAGCACCCAGTCCTGCGGCTCGCCCGCCACGGCTTCGGCGGCGAGGAACAACGGTCGCGGGCTGGCCTCGGCGCTGACCAGCACCTTGCGGCGCCACACCGCGATCCAGTCGCCGCGACCGCGGGCCGCTGCCAGCCACGCCTCGTCGCGTCGCAGGTGGCCGACGCGGTCGAGCGGCGCAGCGGCGAGGAAGTTGCTGCGCGCGGCGCTCATGCCCCCGCGAGGTCCAGCGGGCGCGCCGCCACCACGATGCCGTCGGCATCGGCATAGAGGTGCTCGCCCGGGCGGAAGGTGACGCCGGCGAAGCTCAGTGAGACGTCGCGCTGGCCTTCGCCCCGCTTGTGGGTCTTCAGCGGGATGGTGCCCAGCGCGTGCACGCCGAGCTCCAGCTGGTTGATGGCCGCGGAATCGCGAATGCAGCCGTTGATGACCAGGCCCCGCCACCCGTTCTTGACCGCCAGCTCGCCGAGCATGTCGCCGAGCAGCGCGCGGCGTTTCGAGCCGCCCCCGTCGACCACCAGCACGCGGCCTTCGCCGGGCTCAGACAGGGCTTCGCGGACCTTGGAATTGTCCTCGTAGCACTTCACCGTGGCGATCGGCCCGTCGAAGGCCGTGACCCGGCCGTAGCGCTGGAACATCGATTCCAGCACGTGCAGGTCCTGTTCGTGGGCGTCGCAAAGGTCGGCGGTATGGTGGGGCATGTCGGCTCCGGGACAAGGCGTCGCCCCATATTCTACGCGTCATGGCGGCGCGCGCTTGGGCCGGCCCCGGCGACGTCCCCGCCTGATGATCCGGCAGGCAGGGCAGCGCCGGCTGTCCAGGGCGAGGGCGTCCTGGACGTAGAAGGCGCGGCACTCCGCGCAATCGAGCAGCAGCAGGTCGTGCCGCTCGGTCAGCGCCGCGAGCAGGCTCCAGGCGTGTTCGAAACTGATGTCGCTCCCGGGGCTCACGGCGCGGAATTCCTCGAAGGCGTCGCAGAACCGCTCGCCGAGCTCGAGCTCGTTGTCCAGCGGGACGGGCTGCGTGCTCAGGTCCGGGAGTATCTCCAGCAGGCCCCAGTTGGCGAATACGTGCGCCAGCAGCGAGGCTTCCGCCTGCAGGAGCGGGTTGCGGACGAAGAACTCGATGCTGGACGGCGACCTGCCACGGTGGCGCCGCACCACGCGCCCGGGCGCCCCGGGCGCGGAAAAATACCGGCTCCAGAGCTTGCGGATCTGGTCCTGGCTGAAGCCGGTGCAGCGCGTGATGATGTGCGTCCGGGCTTCGTGGCGTAACAGGCGGACGGCGAGATCACGCCGGGCCTGCTCCCCCTGGTACTTCTGTTCGTGGTCCGTCATGGCGCATCCCCCCTGGTCGAGCGCCCACTTTCGCTCAGCCCTGCCCGCATTGGAATACCATATTTGGGCTTTCCAGACCAGATATGGTATTACTTACGTCAAATCTCGCTGCAGGCGGCCCTTATTCCGGGGTTACGCGCCGACGCAGAGCCCCTAATCTGCCTGTTCAGGGAGGGCAGCAAGATGAGCATCACATTCAGGCGTGACCTGGCGGAGCTGAACGCCGAGTTCATCGGCTTGGCGGCAGAAGGGCTCGAACTCGGGCTGGCGGCGCCCGTGCAGCAACGTATCGCCGCGCTCGATCCACCCGGGCGCCGCGTCCTGGCCGCGGTGCCTTTCGCGCTGTTCGGGCTGGGTTTCGAGGAGGAGGGGGCCTGGACCACGCTGCTCTCGCCGTGCGTGCGCGACCTCGAGCCGGGCTATATCGCGACGAGAGCCCCGGCGGAAAGGTTCGCACTGCTCGCCCTGAGCACCCTGCGGACCTGCGTGCGCATGGCGTCCCGGAGTACTTCTTCCTGGATCGGCCTGCCGCCCGCGACCCGGCGACGCCTTGCAGCACTGGAGATAGGCTTGCTGCCGCCGGTGGCCGCGTGCGCGGCGCCGCGCCTGCGGGCGAGGCGGGTCCTGCACGAAACGACCTGGGCGCGGCTGGTCGACGCGGTGGCCGACGGCGACGAGCGCCAGCTGGTGATCCTCGCGGCGCTGGGGCGGCAGTGGTCCATACGCCGCTCCCTCGGTATCAAGCCTGCGACTGCAGGTGCGCATGCATTCCGCCGTTGACCGCCCGGCGCGCCTCGTTCTGCGAAGTTGTTAAAATGAACGACTTCGCCGGGCACCCGGCCGCGCTTCCCGCGCGGCGCCGCCCGGCCTCCAGGCAGGCGCATGAAGGCCCTCGAACTCGAAAATCTCAGCAAGACCTACCCCAACGGGGTGCAGGCCCTCAAAGGCATCGATCTCGCCGTGGAAGAGGGCGATTTCTTCGCCCTGCTCGGTCCCAACGGCGCCGGCAAGAGCACCACCATCGGCATCGTCACCTCGCTGGTGACCAAGACCGGCGGCACGGCAAAGATCTTCGGTCACGACATCGATCGCGATTTTTCGGCCGCCAAGGCCTGCATCGGGCTGGTGCCGCAGGAGCTCAACCTGAACCAGTTCGAGAAAGTGGAGAGCATCGTCGCGACCCAGGGCGGTTATTACGGCATGGCGCGCGCCGAGGCGCTGGAGCGGGCGGAGAAGTACCTGCGCGAGCTGCAGCTTTGGGATCGTCGCCACGACATCGCGCGCTCGCTGTCCGGCGGCATGAAGCGCCGCCTGATGATCGCCCGCGCGCTGGTGCACGAGCCGAAGCTGCTGATCCTCGACGAGCCCACGGCCGGCGTGGACATCGAGATCCGCCGTTCTATGTGGGGTTTCCTGCGCAAGGTCAACGCCGAGGGCACCACCATCATCCTCACCACGCACTATCTCGAGGAAGCGGAAAACCTGTGTCGCAACGTGGCCATCATCGATCACGGCCGCATCATCGAGAACGATCGCATGAGCCGCGTGCTGCGCAAGCTGCACATGGAGACCTTCCTGCTCACGCTGGACCGGGAGTACGAGGTGGCGCCGACGCTGGACGGCTACGACACCCGCCTGGTCGATCCGCTGACGCTGGAAGTCGACGTGCACAGCCGCCAGGGCATCAACGAGTTGTTCCACGCCTTGTCCGCCGCGGACATCAGGGTGACTTCCATGCGCAACAAGGCCAACCGCCTCGAAGAGCTGTTCATCCGCCTGGTCGACCAGGGCAGCGACGGCCGGGCGGCCTGAGGAGCACGAGCATGGAACTGCGCGCACAGTGGAACGCCTTCTCCACGCTGGTCATCAAGGAATACAACCGCATCGTGCGGATCTGGATCCAGACCATCGTGCCGCCGGCGATCACGATGACGCTGTACTTCATCATCTTCGGCAGCCTCATCGGCAAGCGCATCGGCCAGATGGACGGCTTCGATTACATGCAGTTCATGGCGCCGGGCCTGATCATGCTCTCCGTGATCACCAACTCCTACGGCAACGTGGTGAGCAGCTTCTTCGGCGCCAAGTTCGGCCGCCACATCGAGGAGATGCTGGTCTCGCCCATGCCCAACTACCTGATCCTGTGGGGCCACGTCGCCGGCGGCGTCATTCGTGGCCTGTTCGTCGGCGGCGTCGTCACGGTGGTCGCGCTGTTCTTCACCAAGCTGGAGATGCAGCATCCCTGGATCGTGCTCACCACCGTGGTATTGACCGCCATCGTGTTCTCGCTCGGCGGTTTCATCAACGCCGTGTTCGCGAAGAAGTTCGACGACATCAGCATCGTGCCGACCTTTATCCTTACGCCGCTGACCTACCTGGGCGGCGTGTTCTACTCGATCTCGCTGCTGCCGCCGTTCTGGCAGCACGTGTCACAGGCCAATCCCATCCTCTACATGGTCAATGCCTTCCGCTACGGCGTGCTGGGCAGCTCCGACATCCCCATCGGCACGGCCTACGCCATCATCGGCGTGGCCATCGCGCTCCTGTACGGCGTCTCCATGTACCTGCTGAACCGCGGCATCGGCATCCGCGAATGACATGTGCGGCCGCTACGCCCTCTACACCCCGATAGAAGCCGTCGCCCGGCTGTTCCGGGTGGCAGAGGTCCACGCCCACGACATCGCGCCGCGCTACAACATCGCGCCCACCCAGGAAGTGCCCATCGTGCGGCGCTCACCGTTTCCGGCAGCTGACGCTGCCCAAGCCCGCGCCGCGCCGCCAGTCGAGCTGGCGCTGGCGCGCTGGGGCCTGGTGCCGTTCTGGGCCAAGGACCCGGCCATCGGCAACCGCATGATCAACGCCCGTGGCGAGACCGTGGCCGCCAAGCCGGCCTTCCGCGCCGCCTTCCGCAAGCGCCGCTGCCTGGTGCCCGCGGACGGCTTCTTCGAATGGCAGAAGACCGGCGACGGCAAGCAGCCCTGGTACATCCGCGATGCCGGCGGCGAGCCCATGGCGCTGGCCGGCCTGTGGGAGTTGTGGGACCCGCCCGACGGCGGCGAGCCGCTGGCCAGCTGCGCCATCATCACCACCGGCGCCAACGCGCTCATGCGCCCGCTGCACGAGCGCATGCCCGTGGTCCTCGACGAGGCCGGCCGCGCCGCGTGGCTCGACCCCGAGGCAGATTCCGGGACGCTCGAGGCGCTGCTGGCGCCGGCGCCCGACGGCATCCTCGAGGCCTGGCCGGTGAGCCGGCGCGTGAACAGTCCCTTCAACGAGGATCCCTCGCTCGTCCAGCCGGCCTGACCGCGGGGTCGGTTCCTGCAAGACCTGACCGCGTGGCCGTGACATGCATGGCACCCTTCGCTTGGAATTCTTATGCCGCTCAGGGCGCCATGCATGTCACGCCCCCGCTGCCACTTCAGGGCCTGCACGGACCGGGGCGTGCGGCCAGGAACTCACCAGATCCGGCTCGCCTGGTGTCAGCCCGGCCCGATGTAGCTACGGCCCGCGTGACGACGGTCGGCTGGCGAGTGCCGGCGCAAGGTGCCGAGTCCGGGTGCGCTGTCGGCGCTCGGCCCTTTGGCGTCGCAGCGGGGCCGGGTCCTGTAGGGTCCCCTGAGCGGCATAAGAATTCCAAGCGAAGGGGACCCTACAGGGGCCGGCCCCGCGGTCAGGTGTCGAGGCGTTGCAGGGCGACCACCAGCGTGCCGGGCCCGCCGTGCACGCCCAGCGCGGTGCCGATCTCGGTGACGAAGGCCTGCTCCAGGCCGGGCAGGCGCGCCTGCAGCTCAGCCAGCAGCTCGGCAGCGGCCTCCGGAGCATTGGCGTGGCCGACGGCGAGGCGCTGGCCGACGGGGGGCCCGGCGTGTTTCGCGATCCAGCGCGCGAACCGCGCGATGCGCCTGCGGTGGCCGAGCAGCGCCCCGGCGGTGCCGATGCGCCCGTCCGGGAAGGTGGCGAGGATCGGTTCGAGGCGCAGCAGCCGCGCGATGACGCGCTTGGATGGCGGCACCCGCCCGCCCCGCACGGCGTGCTCCAGGCTGCCGAGCAGCGCCCAGGTTCGGGTGTTGGCGACGATGCCTTCCAGCGCGAGCGTGATCTCTTCGACGCTGTGCCCGGCCGCGGCCAGCTCGGCGGCGCGCAGCGCGACCAGCCCCTGGCCGATGGACGCATTGCGGGAGTCGACCGCCAGCACCGGGGTCCGGGTGGCGGCGCGAGCCGCGGCGGATTGCGCGGCCTGGAAGGTGCCGCTGCCCCAGCCGGTCACATGGATGGAGACGATCCCGGCGTGGTGGCTGGCGAGAATCTGGTACAGGCGCCGGAAGTCGCCCGGGGGCGGCTGCGAGGTTGTGGGGTGCGCGTCGCTTTCCGCCATGAGGCGGTAGAACTCCGAGGTGTCCAGGCTGACCTTGTCGAGGTAACTTTGTGCGCCGAAATGGATGCGCACCGGCACGGTGTGGATGTCCATGGAAGTGAGCAGCTCTTCCGGCAGGTCGGCGGCGCTGTCGGTGACGACGGCGACGATTCCTGCGCCGCTGCGCGCCGCGACCTGCTGGGCCTGCATGTCGTCGGCTTTCTTCGCGCTGACTGCGCCGAAGCGGGCCGCGGCGCGGAACACCTCCTCGGGGTCGTCCGCGTGAATGTGAATGCGTGCCCGTCGCGTGCCGCCGGCGATGACCAGGCTGCTGCCGAGACCGGCAAGGGCGCCGCGCAGGCGGCGCCGGTCCAGGTCGCCCGTGACCAGGCACTCGGTGCACCAGCGGTGACCGCTGTTGTCGCCCGCGTCGAAAAAACTGGCTTCCTGGGCCTGATGCGCTTGTCCCTGTGCGGGCGCCGCATTTTCGCTGTCGGTGCGCAGGGAGCCGTGGCGGACGAAATCCGTGATGCCCTGCAGCAGGTCGACGAAGCCCTGTGCCCCGGCGTCCACCACGCCCGCCTTGCGCAAGGCCTCGAGCTGCTGGGTGGTGGCGGCCAGCGAACGCTGTGCCCGTGCCAGTCCGGCGTCCAGCAGCGCCGCGAAATCCTGGCCGCCGGCGGCGATCTGCTGCCCCAATTCGGCGGCGAAATCGCGCACGACCGTCAATATGGTGCCTTCGCGCGGTTCGCTCAGCGCGTCCTGGGCGTAGCTGGCGCCCAGTTCCACTGCTGCCGCGAAGTGTCGGGTCGTGAGCAGGCGCTGGTCCTGGCTCGCGTCGCAGACGCCGTGGAAGAACTGCGCCAGGATGGCGCCCGAGTTGCCGCGTGCGCCGTCGAGCGCGGCGTCGGCGACGATCTCGAGCAGCTTGCCGGCGTGTCGCTCTTGGTGGCGCAGCAGCGCGGCGCGCACTGAGCCGAGCATCACCGCCAGGTTGGTGCCGGTGTCGCCGTCCGGCACCGGGAACACGTTGATGCGATTGAGATGCTCGGCGTCGGCCGCAACCCGCGCGATGCCGGCCAGCAGCCCGCGCGCCAGCCGTTGACCATCGAGGTACGCAATACCCGCTGTCGCCAAGCCCGCCTAGTCCCGTGTCAGCAGGAACTGTTGGCCCTGGTAGTTCATCACCACGCCGGTCCGCGTGATGCGTTCCACCTTCGGCCCCTCCTGCGTGGCGTTGCCCTCGTTGTAGCGCCGCATGTTGATGAACACGAAGCGCTCGGCCGGGTCGCCGCTGTAGACATGGATGTCGAGATGCATGTGCGGCACGTTGAGCTCGCCACGGACCACGAGGTCGGCAAAGCGCGGCAGCCTGGCGTCTTCGGTCGCGGTGGCGGTGCTGTCGGCCGGCGCCGCCGAGGTGGTGCGTGCGGCGGGCGACGATGCGGCCGTGGCTGGCGCGGCGCTCGCACGCGAGCTGGTGCTGCTGGACCCCGGCGGCAACTCCGTGGTCAGGGACCGCACTTCATGGCGGGTGGGCTTGTCCGGCAGCGGCAGCGGCGTGGCGACGGTGGTTTCCCGGGCCTGGCCGGCAGTGGTTGCGCGGGCGGGCTGGGCCGGGGCGGCGGCAGGGGGTGCGGTGGTCGTGACGGCTGCGGGCTCGGGGCTCGAGTTGCGCAGCAGCACAGCTGCGAGGACCACGATGTTGAGCGCCAGCAACACCACCAGCACGGGCAGCCACTTCGGACTGCGCCGGTCGGGCCGGCTCTCCGGCACCATCGCCAGCGCCGGCCCGGCTTCCCGCTGCCGCTCGTGTTCAGACTTGCGCAGGGCTTCGAGAATCAGCGACATCACTCGGTCCCGTGCAGGCGGGGGCGCTGCAGCCCCAGCGCGTTGTTGACGGCGATGAGCGTCATCGCGCCGGCAATGCCGTCCACGGCGAGACGCTGCTCGCGCTGGAAGTCGCGCACCGCGGCCTCCAGGGCCGGGTCGTAGCGGTTCGAGTCCGTCGGCAGCAACGGCGCGCCGCGCAGCTCTCCCAGGGCCCGGCGCAACCACACCACGTCCGTTCCCGTGGCGTCACGCGACAGGGGGCGGCCGTCGCCTGCCTCGGGGCGCCACAGCAGCAGGTATTCGCCGTACCAGAGCGTCAGCAGCTCGCCCAGCGGGACCTGGACGCGCTCCGCGCCGGCCTGCAGCTCGGCCCGGCCGTCCAGGATCCGGCGCAGGACCAGCTGGTGTTCACGGCCCTCGGCGTCTGACAGCACCATGATGACGGGGCGGTCGAGTACTGCCAGTTCGCCCCAGGTGCCCCGTTGCAGCAGGCAGCGCATGCCCTGGCTCGCAGCCTGTTCGCAGGCCGGGCCGGCGTCCGGGCTGTAGTTGATGTTCCAGTAACCGAACAGGCTCTGGATCGCCGTGTCCGTACCGGAAGCCAGCATGCCGGCGGCGAGGCGACGCTCCAGCGGTTCGGGATCCGGGCCGGATTCCAGGGTCGCGGTCTCGGGCGCCGTCGTCGCGGCAGGTTCCGCACGCACCGGGACGACTGCGGGTTCTGCAACCTCCTGTTGTGGCCGCTGCACCGGGGTCGCTGCCGGGAGCCGCGCGTTTTCGGTCGCCGGGCTGGACCCGGGCTGGAACGTGGCGGCGGGCTCGCGCTGCAGCAGGAACAGGATCACGGCCGCCATGGCGACGATGACCACGCCGGCGGCGCCGAGCAGCATGGCCGTGGCGCCGGGCGACCGGCGCACCTGGCGCTTGATGCGGTCGCCGAAGACTTCACTGGCCGCCTGCCGGGTCATCTTGGCGTCGACGGTGGAGGCCTCGCGAGACCAGGCGCCCAGCAGCGCGCGGTCGGCGATGACGTTCACCAGGCGCGGGATGCCGTCGGAGCTGCGGTGCAGTTCGCGGAGGGCGGCGGTGGTGAAGATCTGGCCGCGGCCTCCGGCCACGTCCAGGCGATGACGCACGTAGGCGTGGAGCTCATCGGCCTCCAGCGGCTCCAGGTGGTAGCGGCCGGTGATGCGTTGAGCCAGCTGGCGCAGGTCGCTGCGCGCCAGCAGGTCCCGCAGTTCCGGCTGCCCGACCAGGATGATCTGCAGCAGCTTCTGCTTGGCGGTCTCCAGGTTGGTGAGCAGGCGGATCTGCTCCAGCACCTCGGTGGAGAGGTTTTGTGCTTCGTCGACGATGAGCACGACACGCCGGCCGGCCGCATGGGCCTTGAGCAGGCGCAGGTTGAGCGCGTCGATGATGGCCTTGGGACTGGCGCGCTCCTCGACCTCCACCTGCAGCTCGTCGCAGATGGCGAGCAGGAACTCGGTCGAGGAAAGACGCGGGTTCAGCACCAGGGCGACTTCAGTGTTGTCCGGCAGCTGTTCCAGCAGACTGCGCACCACGGTGGTCTTCCCGGTACCGACTTCGCCGGTCAGCTGGATGAAGCCGCCGCTCTCGGTGATGCCGTACAGGAGGTGGGCCAAAGCCTCGGCGTGACGCGGGCCCAGGTACAGGTACCTGGGGTCCGGCGTGATGGCGAAGGGCTTTTCGTTGAGTCCGAAGAAACTTGCGTACATAACCATTTTCCGCGCGGGACATTCCCGCGGCAGGGTCCCGGATGATGCACCGGGTTGGCGCGCCGGGGCAATCCGCTAGAGAGTGATCGCGGTGTACAGCAGCAGGCCGACGAAGGTGGTGACCAGGGCGAACAGGTAGCTCAGCCCCATCAGCACGTACTTGAAAAGGGTCAGCCAGAAGCCCTGGCTGTAGACCCGCCGCAGCGCGCGGAACAGGTAGACCATGACGTAGATGAATGCTGCGCCGTTGATCAGCCCGGTCGGCAGCATGCCGGGCGCCAGCCACGCGCCCCCCTGCTCGAGCAGGATCAGCAGCAGGCTGAAGATGTAGAAAAAGGAATGGTAGTGCACCAGGAACAGCAGGTGCTCGGCGTAGTAGCGGCCCGACAGCGGGTAGGAGAGCTTCATCACCAGCGCCATCACAGGCAGGAAGAGGAACATCATCGCCGGGATGTTGCTCAGCACCGCGCGCAGGAAGGAGCGGCCGCGGTCGAGCGTGATGCGCTCGCAGATCTCGCGGGCGCGCTCCGGTGGAATCCACTCCGCGAACCAGTCGGGCACGCCCTGGTAGTCGACGTTGCACAGCTCGTCGAACTTGGCGCCGCCCACGGTGACGTTGAAATCGAGCGGTTGCTCTTCCGCCGCCGTCTCGGGCGGGGGCGCTTCCTGCTGCGGCGTGCCCTCGTCGAACACGACGTCGTCGCCGATGTTGAAGTCCGTCAGCAGGGAAGCGACGAAGAAGAACACGATGCTGGCCGAGATGAAGAGGCGGAAGGGCGGCACGTAGCGCGCGCGCTTGCCTTCGAGGTAATCCAGGGTCAGCCGTCCGGGCCGGAACAGCAGCAGCGCGAGGGTGCGCCAGAGGCGGGAGTCGAGCGAGGCGATGAGATCGCCGGCGTCCTGCAGCAGCTCCCACAGCGTGATCATGCGCGTGCGCGCGCGCTGGCCGCAGTTGGCGCAGTACTGGCCCCACAGCAGCTGGTCGCAGTTGGGGCATGGGCGCGCATCCGTCAGGGCGGCGTCACGCCCCTCCTCGACGATGCGGCGCGTGGCGCGGAAGCGGTCGCCGAAGCGCGCGATCCCCTCGGCGCGCATGCGCGGCGCGAATTCCTCCAGGTAGCGCTGCAGCGCCGCGCGGTCCTCGAGTTCGTAGCGCACGATGCGCAGCGCGGCCCCGGTCTCGGGATCCTCGCCCTTGTGGATGGTCGCGCCGGTAAAGCCCGGCAGCGCGATCATCTCGTCGGCGTGGTACTCCAGCCAGGCCTCGAAGTCGCGCAGGATGGCCGGGTCCGGCTCGAGCGTGACCTCGTAGGTGATGCGCTCGCCGGACACGGCCTCTTACCCGGCCCCGCCGCCGTCAGGCTTCGGTGGTTTCGGCCGCTTCCTGCGCCGACTTGCGTGCGCGCGGCTTGCGCGCGGGCTTGTCCGCCGTGTCCTCCGCGGACGGCCGCACGAACGGCGACAGGTCCTCCGGCGCGAAGTCGTCGACGTGGATGATCGCCATGATCTTCTCGTCGGCCTGGCGCAGCTTCTCTGCTTCCGCTGCGCTCAGGATGCCCGCGGCCACCGCTTCCTCGAGCTGGCCGGCGAGGCCGAGGGCCTGGATCTTGCCTTCCTTGGCGCCCTTGCGCAGCTTCTTCTCCAGCGGCGAGGCCTCGATGGACAGCTCCATCGCCTCCTGCAGCAGGCCGAGATGGCTGCCGGGCTCCACGGTGCGGTACACGCCCTCGCACAGGCCGTCGCGCATCTCGCCCGGGCTGATGACGCCTTCGACGATGCGCCGCGACAGGCTGTCGCGCGGCGAGCTGAAGCTGCGCCCGCGCGGGAACACCACCAGCCGCAGCATGCGCGCCACCCAGCGCACCGGGAAGTTGCGCAGGAAGCCGTGCAGCTGTTCCTGGGCGCGGTAGAGCAGGAAGCGACAGCTCCACTCCACCAGCGGCAGGTCGGCCTCGCGCCGGCCCTGGTTCTCCCAGTGCTTCAGCACCATGGAGGCGAGGTAGAGGTTGGAGAGTATGTCGCCGAGACGGGCGGACAGCATTTCCTTCTTCTTCAGGGCGCCGCCCAGCGTCAGCATGGCGGTGTCGGAGACCAGCGCGAAGGCAGCGCTGAAGCGGCCGATGTGCTGGTAGTAGCGCCGCGTCGGGCCGCGCGTCGGGCTCTCGGCGCCGCGCGCGCCGGTGAGGCCGAGCACGAAGGCGCGGGCGGCGTTGGAGAAGGCGTAGCCGATATGGCCGAACAGGGCGCGGTCGAAGGCCTCGAGCCCGGCTTCCTGGTCCGGGTCCTGGGCCGCATGCAGCTCCTTCAGCACGAAGGGATGGCAGCGGATGGCGCCCTGGCCGAAGATCATCAGGCTGCGCGTGAGGATGTTCGCGCCTTCCACGGTGATCATCACCGGCACCGAGTTGTAGCCGGTGCCGAGGTAGTTCTTCGGCCCCATGCAGATCGCCTTGCCGCCGTGGATGTCCATGGCGTCGTCGGTGACGTCACGGCCGAGCTCGGTGCAGTGGTACTTGAGGATGGCGGCCGGCACGGCGGGCTTCTCGCCCGCGTCCACCGCGGCGATGGTGACGCTGCGCGCGGCGTCGATGATGTAGGCGAAGCCGGCCATGCGCGCGAGGGCTTCCTGCACGCCCTCGAAGCGGCCGATGGACATGCCGAACTGCTTGCGGATGCGGCTGTAGGCGCCGGTGGCGAACACCGCCGCCTTGGCGCCGCCGTTGGCGTTGGACGGCAGCGAGATGCACCGGCCGACGGACAGGCACTCCATGAGCATGCGCCAGCCCTGGCCGGCCATCTTCGGCCCGCCGATGATGGCGTCCAGCGGCACGAACACGTCCTTGCCCTCGATGGGGCCGTTCATGAACGGCACCGACAGCGGCAGGTGGCGGCGGCCGATCTCCATGCCGGGCGTGCCCGCAGGGACCAGCGCCAGGGTGATGCCGAGGTCTTTTTCCTCGCCCAGCAGGCCGTCGGGATCGAACAGGCGGAAAGCCACGCCCACCACGGTGGCGACGGGCGCCAGGGTGATGTAGCGCTTGGAGAAATTCATGCGGATGCCCACGACTTCCTCGCCGTCGACTTCCTGCTTGCACACCACCCCGGTGTCGGGGATGGAGGCGGCGTCGGAGCCGGCGCGCGGGCTGGTCAGGCCGAAGCAGGGAATCTCGCTGCCGTCGGCGAGGCCCGGCAACCAGCGGTTCTTCTGTTCCTCGGTGCCGTACTTGTGCAGCAGCTCGGCGGGGCCGAGGGAGTTCGGCACGGCGACCGTCGAGGCGAGGGTGGCGCTGCGGCTGGCGACCTTGGTCAGCACCTGGCTGTGCGCGTAGGCCGAGAACTCGAGCCCGCCGTAGTGCTTCGGGATGATCATGGCGAAGAAGCCGTTCTCGCGCAGGAACTTCCAGGTCTCGGGCGCGAGGTCCTGCAGCGAGTGGGTGACCTGCCACTCGTCGTTCATGCGGCACAACTCTTCGCACGGCCCGTCGAGGAAAGCCTGCTCTTCTTCGGAGAGCTGCGGGGCGGGCGCGCCGAGCAGCTTGTTCCAGCGCGGCACGCCGGCGAACAGCTCGCCTTCCCACCACACCGTGCCGGCTTCCAGCGCCTCGCGCTCCGTGCGCGACATGGAGGGCAGCATCTTGCGGTACATCTTCAGCATCGGGCGGGTCAGCCGCTCGCGGCGGAAGTCCTCGACATTCAGCGCCACCAGCCCGGCGAACACCACCCACAGCACGAGGTTCCACAGGAACCCGCCGCTGCCGAACAGGGTGTAGGCCACCAGCGCGGCGCCGGCGGACGCAGTGAACACGCCCAGGCTGACGCGACGGTAGGCCAGCGCGATCGCGCCGCCGAAGAAAACGAGGAACCAGAACAGAGTCGCCACGATGAACCCCCTCGAGCTTGCGGGCCGACGGCTTCAAGGGAATGAAGCCATACAAGCGTTTGAATATAACCCCCGCAAAGGGGGTGCCGCAAAGATTTCGCAGGGGGGCCGGGGCTGGTTGCGCCGGCTGGGATGGCGGCGCGGAACAGGAGGCGCCGCCGTCGGGCGGCGCCTCCGCAGGGCTTTACAGCAGGTCCTTGACCCCGTCGCGCTCTTCGAGCAGTTCGGCCTCGGTGGCCTGCATGCGTTCCCGGCTGAACTCGCTGATCTCCAGCCCCTGCACGATCTCCCAACGGCCGTCCTTGCAGCGCACCGGGAAGGAATACACGATCCCCTCGGCCACGCCGTAGCTGCCGTCCGAGGGCACGGCCATGCTGACCCAGTCGTCGCCGGGTGAGCCGAGGGCCCAGTCACGGATGTGGTCGATGGCCGAGGAGGCGGCGGAGGCGGCGGAGGACAGGCCGCGGGCCTTGATGATGGCTGCGCCGCGCTGCTGCACGGTGGGAATGAAGTCGTCCTTCACCCAGGCCTCGTCCACCAGCTTCGGGGCCGCCTTGCCGGCCACCGTGCAGTGGCTGATGTCCGGGTACTGGGTGGCGGAGTGGTTACCCCAGATGGTCATCTGGCGGATGTCCTTCACCGGTGTGCCGGTCTTGAT
This sequence comes from Thioalkalivibrio sp. XN279, assembly GCF_011089885.1. Taxonomy (NCBI): domain Bacteria; kingdom Pseudomonadati; phylum Pseudomonadota; class Gammaproteobacteria; order Chromatiales; family Ectothiorhodospiraceae; genus Thioalkalivibrio; species Thioalkalivibrio sp. XN279. The sequence continues at coordinate 191,998 of NZ_JAANBD010000015.1, forward strand.
CGAGAGCTGCGCCAGGGCGCGGTTGTGGTCCAGCCGCGTCATGGCGGTGAAGCGCGCATGGTCGAGATCGGGTGCATTGGAGTAGGTGATCAGCGCATTGGTATTCGCCGGGTTGCCGACCACCAGCACCTTCACCTTGCGGTGCGCGTTGTCGTTCAGCGCCTTGCCCTGGGCGGAGAAGATCTTGGCGTTCTCCAGCAGCAGGTCCTTGCGCTCCATGCCGGGGCCGCGCGGCCTGGCGCCGACCAGCAGGGCGTAGTCGGCGTCGGCGAAAGCCTCTTCCGGCTTGTCGGTGGCGACCACGCCGGCCAGCGTCGGGAGGGCACAGTCCAGCAGCTCCATTTCCACGCCCTTGAGCGCGCCCAGCGCCGGAGGGATTTCCAGCAGCTGCAGGATGACCGGCGTGTCGGGGCCGAGCATCTGGCCGGAGGCGATGCGGAAGGCGAGCTGGTAGCCGATCTGGCCGGCGGCGCCGGTGATGGCGACTCTGGCGGGCTGGGTCATGGGGGACTCCCTGTGCTGGATGCTTGCTGGATAGGGCGCCGGACCCCAAGCCTGGGACCCCGCGCAGGATGCCGGCATTTTAGCAGCGGCGGGCCGGTCGGGCGCGTGCATGCAGGTGGGGGTTGCATTTATTCGAATCGGTGTTATAGTCAACTACAACACCGGCTCAGCCAAGGGCGGATTACCGCCAGCGAGGACCGCCATGAAGACGCAAATGACCCGCGAACAGACCATGCGCATGTTGACGATATTCGCCATCGCGTGCCTCACGCTCGCATCCATCGCTGCCTGAAAAGACCGGGAGGCAACCCATGGAAGGCGAGTGGAACGACAGCCAGCCCATTTACCGCCAGCTGCGCGACCGGGTGGTGAACATGATCCTCGAGGGCGTGCTCACAGACGGTGACGCACTGCCCTCGGTGCGCACCGTCGCCGCCGAGTACCGCCTCAATCCGCTCACCGTGCTGAAGGGGTACCAGGAACTGGTGGACGAGGGCCTGGTCGAGAAGCGTCGCGGGCGCGGCATGTTCGTGCGCGAGGGCGCGCGCAAGGCGCTGGTGAAAGACGAACGCCAGGCCTTTCTCGACGAGCAGTGGCCGGAGGTGGTGAGCACCATTCGTCGGCTCAAGCTGGATTTGGAAGAACTGCTGGCGCAGGCGCGCCGGCAGCTGGATGACGAGGAGAAGTCGCAGTGAGCACCGTGATTCGTGCACAAGGACTGTCGCGCCGCTACGGCAGCACCGTGGCACTCGATAACGTCGACTTCGAGATCGAAAGCGGGCGCATCGTCGGCATGATCGGCCCGAACGGCGCCGGCAAGACCACCGCGCTCAAGGCCATCCTCGGCCTCGGGCACTTCGACGGCCAACTGGAAGTGCTGGGCATGGACCCGCGCCGGCAGCGCGCCGAGCTCATGCAGCAGGTGTGCTTCATCGCCGACGTCGCGGTGCTGCCGCGCTGGCTGAAGGTGCGCCAGGCGCTGGAGTTCGTGCAGGGCCTGCACCCGCGCTTCGACCGCGCCAAGGCCGAGGCCTTCCTCGACCGCACCGAAATCAAGCGCAACAGCAAGATCAGCGCGCTGTCCAAGGGCATGATCGCCCAGCTGCACCTGGCGCTGGTGATGGCCATCGACGCCCGGCTGCTGGTGCTGGACGAGCCGACCCTCGGCCTCGACATCATCTACCGCAAGGACTTCTACCGCGCGCTGCTGAACGACTATTTCGACGGTGAGCGCACCATCCTGCTCACCACCCACCAGGTGGAGGAGATCGAGCACATTCTCACCGACCTGATGTTCATCAGCCACGGCCGGCTGGTGCTGGACGAGCCCATGGATGCCCTGGGCGAGAAATACATCGAGGTCGCGGTCCGGCCCGATCGCGCCGATGAGGCGCGCCGGCTGGGACCGCTGTCCGAACACCAGGGCCTGGGCCGTTATCACTTCATTTTCGAGAACCGCAGCCGCGATGAGCTGGCGCCGCTCGGCGAGCTCAAGGTGCCCGGCGTGGCGGACCTGTTCGTCGCCAAGGTCAGGGGGGGCGCGTCGTGAACCAGATGATCACTCTGTTGCGCCGGGAACTGGTCGAGCATCCCGCCAGCTGGATGGTGCCGGCGGTGCTGGGCGGCTTGTTCGTCGTGGCGGCGCTGTTCGCCGTGTTCGGTATCGCGCGGGTGGGGATCGACGAGGTGCAGTTCAGCTCCGACGTCTTTGCCGAGGCGGCTGACCCGGGCGATATCCGCGCGGTGCTGATGGTCATGTTCCTCCCGATGGCCGCACTCTTTGCCATGGTCATCAGCGTGATCATCGGCTTTTACCTGCTGGATGCGCTGTACGCCGACCGCAAGGACCGCAGCATCCTGTTCTGGAAGTCGCTGCCTGTGAGCGACCTGAAGACCGTGGGCTCCAAGTACCTGACGGCCATCGGCGCCATGCCGTTGCAGGCGCTGGGAGTATTCGTCGCCACGGCGGTGCTCGTGTGGCTCGTCCTGGGCACGGCGGGCGCCGTGGCAGGCACGAGCCAGTTCCTCGTGCACGGCCCCTCGGCACTGCTGCAGGCCGCGATCGTGCTGGCTTACGGGCTGGTCGCGCTCGGCCTATGGCTCGCGCCGGTGCACGCCTGGCTGTTGCTGGTCTCGGCCTATGCCAAGCGGGCAGTCCTGGCCTGGGCCACGCTGCCGCCCTTGCTGGTGATCGTGGCGGAGAAGACGCTTTTCGACACCACGTACTTCGCCATCCTGCTGGGACAGCGCTTGTCCGGTGGCGCGGAGCTGGCGTTCAGCGGCGAGGGCAATGCCGCCATCGAGGCCGTCGACGGTGGCGTGTCTGCAGTTTTCCCCGCCCTGGCCGAACTGCTCACGCCCGGCCGCTTCCTCGCCGCACCGGCGCTGTGGGCCGGCCTCGTGGTCGCGGCCGTGTTCTTCGCCGGCGCCGTCTGGTTGCGGCGCTGGCGCGATGATTCCTGATCCTGCGCCCGACCGCGCAGCTCTTTTTCCTATCCGGAGGTTATGAAGCCATGTCGACGAAGTTCAAGATGCCGCTCATTCCCGCCCTGGCGCTGTGCGCCGCCGCGGTCACTGCCGGTGGCTGCGTGCTGGTGGTGGACGGCGAGGGCGTGCATCGCGCCAACAGTGACGTGGAGTGGGCCCGGGTGAGCGAACCCGCCCCGGCGTCTTCCACCACAGCGGCGGACGGCGCCCTGGCCCGGGAAGTGCGCAGCCGCTTCACTGCCGATACTGCCCTGGCGGAGGAGGACATCACCGTGTCCTCGAGCGGCGACGTCGTCACGCTGCACGGGCGCCTCAGCGACGCAGCGCTGCTCGAGCACGCGCTGCGGGTGGCCGCCGAAGTGCCCGGCGTGACGCGAGTGGTGTCCCGGTTGACAGTCGAGATGGAGGGACAGTGACATGAGAAACATGCCCTACAAGCTGCTGGCTCCCCTGGTCGCGCTGGCCTGCCTCGCGGCCGGACCGGCGGCCGCCGCCGAGCGCGTGGTGGAGCTGGAGATCGACGCGCCCGCGCTGCAGGTGACCAACCTCGCCGGCTCGGTGCGTATCGTCCCCGGCGCCGGTGCTGTCGTCCTGCGCGCCACCGTGAAGGCGGATGACGCTGCCATTGCCGATGCAGTCCGCCTGGAACAGGGGCGGCGCGGCGATACCGCCAGTGTCTCGGTCCGGTTGCCGGACGGCCTGGACGAGGTGCGCTACGAGGACGAGCAGTTCCGCCGACTCGACGTGCGCCTCGAGTACGAGGGTGAGCGGATCCGTGTCCGCAGCAACGGCGGCGAAACCTTGCGCGTCGACCTCGAGCTGCAGCTCCCGGAGGGCACCCAGCTCGAGCTGCGCCAGGGCGTGGGCGACATCGGCGTGGCCGGCGTGGATGCCGACCTGAACCTCAGCCTGAACTACGGTCATCTGCGCGCCGCCGACGGACAGGGCGTCCTGGTCGCGATGACCCGCGCGGGCGATATCGAGGTGAAAAGCCAGCGCGGCCAGCTCGATGCGCGCAGCGGTTCCGGCGATGTCGACGTCGAGAACGTGCTCGGCACGACGCGCGCGCGCACCGGCTCCGGCGACGTCAGCCTGAGGGGCGTGGACGGCGAGATGCAGGTCGAGACCGGTTCGGGGGACCTCGAGCTTGCGGACGTCATCGGCTCGCTGCGCGCCCGTACAGGTTCTGGCGATGTCGAGATCCGCGGCCTCGGCGCCGGTCCGAAGCTGGATATCGCCACCGGTTCCGGCGACGTGGCGGCTGCGGGCGATCTCGGCGCATTGCGGGACGTGACGGTGCGCACCGGCAGCGGCGACGTCGCCCTGGCGAGCAGCGCGCCGCTTTCGCTCAAGGTCAGCCTGGCCACCGGCAGCGGCAGCATCAAGGTCGACGTCCCCGTGATGGGCAACGTCGAGTCCGGGCGCCGCAGCTTCAAGGCCACCATCGGAGCCGGCGAGGGCGAGGCGCGCATCAACACCGGCAGCGGCGACATCTCCATCAAGGCGCCCTGACGCGGCGCCTTGACGGCTACAGGCTGATTCTCACTGCCTCGGCAACGCGTCGCGCCTTGGCCCGCGCCTCTTCCAGGCTCTCCCCGCGGGCCAGCGCGACGCCGAGCCGGCGCCTGCCCCGCACCTCGGGCTTGCCGAACAGGCGCAGCTCGGTGTCCGGCTCCTCAAGGGCGTCCGACACGCCGCCGTAGCGCATGCGGTCGGAGTCGCCTGCGCCGAGAATGGCGCAGGACGCCGCGGGGCCACGCTGGCGGATGACCGGCACGGGCAGGCCGAGGATGGCCCGCACGTGCAGGGCGAACTCGGACAGGTCCTGCGACGCCAGCGTCACCAGGCCGGTGTCGTGCGGGCGCGGCGAAACCTCGCTGAACAGCACCTCGTCGCCGCGCACGAACAGTTCCACGCCGAAAATGCCGTGGCCGCCGAGGCGCCCCGTGACCTCCGCCGCGACGTGCTGGGCGCGCTCCAGCGCCAGCGCGGTCATCGGCTGCGGCTGCCAGGACTCGCGGTAGTCTCCGTCCACCTGCAGGTGGCCGATGGGCGCGCAGAAGCTGGTGCCGTCGCGATGGCGCACCGTCAGCAGCGTAATCTCGTAGTCGAACTCGACGAAGCCCTCGACGATGACGCGGCCGGCCCCCGTGCGGCCGCCCTGCTGCGAGTAGTCCCAGGCGTGCTCGATGTCCGCCTCGCTGCGCACGGTGGACTGGCCCTTGCCCGACGAGCTCATCACCGGCTTGACCACGCAGGGGATGCCGATCTCGGCCACTGCGGCGCGGTACTGCTCCACGGTGTCGGCGAAGCGGAACGGAGAGGTGGGCAGTCCCAGCTCCTCCGCCGCCAGGCGCCGGATACCTTCGCGGTCCATGGTGAGGCGTGCGGCGAGGGCGGTGGGGATCACCTGCCAGCCTTCCGCCTCCAGCGCCTGCAGCTCGGCCGTGGCGATGGCCTCGATCTCCGGCACGATGAGCGCGGGACGCTCGGCCTCGACCACGGCGCGCAGGGCGCTGCGATCGAGCATGTCGATGACATGGCTGCGATGCGCCACCTGCATGGCCGGCGCATTGGCGTAGCGGTCGACGGCGATGACTTCGACGCCGAGGCGCTGGGCCTCGATGGCGACTTCCTTGCCCAGCTCGCCCGAGCCGAGCAGCAGCATGCGGGTTCCGGTGTCGCTCAGGGGCGTGCCCAGGGTAGTCATAGGGTTCTCAGTGCATTCCAGTTCAGCGGGAGGTGAAGAGCATGCCCAGGGCATGCTCCAGGTCTTCTGGGCGCCCGAACAGCACCAGCACGTCCTGCTCGCGCAGGATCGTGTCGGGCAGCGGGTTGCGGCCAACGATACCGTCGCGCCGGATGGCTGTCACGACCACGCCGTGACGCTCCAGGTCCAGCTCCGCCAGGCTGCGGCCGACAGCGGCGGCTTCTGCCGGCAAGGTGACCGTCTGCAGCTCGGCCTGCTCGGCCTGGCCGGGCTCGCGCGCACTGTCGCGAAACACCGAGCGCAGGATGGCGTAGCGGTCCCCGCGGATGTTCTGCACTTTTCGTACGACGCGGCCGATGGGCACCTTGAGCAGCGTCAGCATGTGCGAGGCCAGCATCAGGCTCGCCTCCAGCGTCTCCGGCACCACCTCGGTGGCGCCGGTCTGCAGCAGCAGGTCGAGTTGCGAGTCGTCGCGCGCGCGCACCAGGATCGGCACGTCGGCAGCCTGCTCACGCACCGCCGCGAGGATACGCGGGGCGGCGCGCTGGCCGGGCACGGTGATGATTACCAGGTCGGCGCGCGACAGCCCTGCCATGCCGAGGATGGCGGGATCACTGCAATCGCCCCAGATCACCGGGTCGCCGGCCTCGCGGGCCTTGCCCGCGGTTTCGTGGTCCAGCTCGATGGCCAGGTACTCGATGCTCTCTTCCTCGAGGATGCGGCCCAGGTTCTGGCCGACGCGCCCGTAGCCGCAGATGACGACGTGATCGCGCTGGGCCGTGGCGGCCACCGGGTCCGGGCCCGGCGACGGCGGTCGCGGCGGCGGCGCCACGCCGAGCAGGCGCGCGATGGCGTCGCCGTGGCGGATCAGCAGCGGGTTGATGGCCATGCTCAGCACGATGGCAATGAGCATGGGTTGCACCGCCTCCGGCCCCATCAGCTCGCGCTGGCTGGCCACGGTGAGGATGGCGATGCCAAACTCGCCGCCCTGGCCGAGTGCGATCGCAGTCTTGATGGAGGTCTCGCGGGTTTCACGAGCGCGCAGCAGGAGCCCAGCGACGATGGCTGACTTCACCACCGTCAGCAGCAGCAGCGACGCGATGACGAAGGGCCACAGCTGCAGCAGGACGCGGAAGTCCAGCGTCACGCCGACCGTGATGAAGAACAGGCCCAGCAGCAGGTCGCGGAACGGCCGGATGTCGCTCTCGACGCGGTGCCGGAACTCGGTCTCGGCCAGCATCAGGCCGGCCAGGAAAGCGCCCAGCGCCAGCGACAGGCCCACGGCTTCGGTGACCCAGGCGGCGGCCAGCACCACCAGCAGCACGGTAAGGGTGAACAGTTCGGCGAGGCGCGCGCGCGCGATCTCGCGCATGAAGGGCCGGAGCAGCCAGTGCCCGACCGCGAGCACGACCACCAGGGCCACGAGCGCCAGCAACACGGCCCGCAGCGGCGCCACCGGGCCGGCGCCACCCGCCAGCACCGGGGCCAGCGCCAGGAACGGCACCACGGCAATGTCCTGGAACACGGAGATGCCGATAGCGAGGCTGCCGTGGCGCCGGGTCAGTTCGCCCTGCGCCGCGAGCTGCGGCGCCATCACCGCAGTCGACGACATCGCGACGGCGCCGCCTAGCAGTATGGCCACGGCCGGCGGGCTGCCGAGCAGCCATGCCCCGGCCACCACCAGCAGCGTCGTGAGCACCACCTGCAGCGTGCCGAGCACCACCAGGCTGAAGCCCAGCGAGCGCAGGCGGGGAATGGAGAAGTCCAGCCCGAGCGTGAACAACAGGAAGGCCACGCCGAACTCGGCCAGCAGCCGCACTTGCTCCAGTTCCGGCACCACGCCCAGTGCGGCAGGGCCGAGGAACGCGCCGACCAGCACGTAGCCGAACACCGGCGGCAGGTGCAGGCGTCGCACCGTCGCCAGCGTGAACACCGTGGCGGCGATCAGGATCAGCACGGTGAGCAGCGACAGCTGGCTCATGGGTTATCTGTCCTCAGGCAGGCGGGCGGCCGGGCTTGCCGGGACCGCCGATGCCATGCTTGCGCAGCAGTCCCCGCAACTGGTCGTAGCTCAATGACAGTGACTCCGCCGCGATGCGCCGGTTCCCGTCCGCTGCCGCCAGCGCCCGCAGCAGCAGGCGCTGCTCGAAGCGCTCCACGGCGGTGCGGAAGTCCTGCGGCAAGCCGTCGTCGGGCCCGGCGGCCGTCGCAGCCGTTGAAGCCTCGGCCCGCTCCTGGCGCGGGTCCTGCGCCGGAAGCGGCTCATGCCCGTGCGCAAAGGGGTCGAAATGGATCTCCTGCACCGCCTGCGTCGCCTCCGCGGCGCGATACAGGGAGCGTTCCACGGCGTTCTTGAGTTCGCGCACGTTGCCGGGCCAGGGCCAGGCGAGCAGCGCCCCGACGGCGTCCTCGGAGAAGCCCGGAAAATAGGGCCGCTTCAGCTCGGCCGTGAAGGCCACCGCGAAGTGCTGCGCCAGCTCCAGCACGTCCTCTGGCCGGGCCCGCAACGGCGGCACGTGCACGACGTCGAAGGCCAGGCGATCCAGCAGGTCGGCGCGGAAACGTCCTTCCCGCGCGGCGGCAGGGAGGTCTTCGTTGGTGGCCCCGATGATGCGCACATCGACGCTCAGCGTCGTGCTGCCGCCGACCCGCTCGAACTCGCCGTACTCGATGACGCGCAGGATTTTCTCCTGCATGCGGGCCGGCAGCGTGCCCAGCTCGTCGAGGAACAGGCTGCCGCCGTCGGCGCGCTCGAAGCGGCCGACGTGGCGTTTCGTGGCGCCGGTGAAGGCGCCGGCCTCGTGACCGAAGAGCTCCGACTCGAGCAGGCTTTCGGTGAGCGCGGCGCAGTTGAGCTTCACCAGCGGCTGCTCCCAGCGCGGAGACAGGTAGTGCAGCCGCGCGGCCACCAGCTCCTTGCCGGTGCCGCGCTCGCCGATGATCAGGGCCGGCCGATCCAGCGGCGCGAGCCGCGACACCTGCTCCAGCATGACGCCGAAAGCGGGCGAACTGCCCAGCATCGGGGCGCTTTGGTCATGATCCATTGGGCGATCATGCCGAATAATGGTGAATAACGCCACGAAAAAATGGTGACAGAAACCAGTTTTATGGTCGGCTGCTAGAAAAGGCACGAAAAAACAACAGGTTGCTTTATTCGCCCGCTTGGCACGCTTCCTGCAATTCTCTTGTCAGGACAACGGAGGAACCGCCATGGGCATTTTTTCCCGCTTTTCTGACATCGTGAATTCGAACATCAACTCCCTGCTGGAGAAGGCCGAGGACCCCGAAAAGATGGTCCGGCTGATCATCCAGGAAATGGAAGACACCCTGGTCGAGGTGCGCTCCGCGGCCGCCCGCGCCATCGCAGACCGGAAGCAGCTGGAGCGGCGCCTGGCCGAGGCGCGGCGCGAGGGTGACGACTGGGCGCGCAAGGCCGAGCTGGCGGTGCGCAAGGGTCGCGACGACCTGGCGCGTGCGGCGCTCGGCGAGAAGGCGGCCGCCGAACAGCGCGTGGCCTCCCTGGAGGCGCAAGGCACACAGATCGAGGAAGCGCTGGCGCGACTCAACGACGACATGGCGCGGCTGCAGGAGAAGCTGTCCGACGCCAAGGCGCGGCAGAAGGCCATGGTCGTGCGTCATCGCACCGCAGGGCACCAGCTCGAGATGCGGCGCCAGATCCACGAGTCGAAGATCGACGACGCGCTGGTGAAGTTCGAAAAGTTCGAGCGTAAGCTCGAGGACGTCGAGGGTCGCGTGGAAGCCTACGACCTCGGCCAGCGCAAGGACCTGGGCCGCGAGTTCGCCAGCCTCGAGTCCGAAGAGTCGGTGGAGGCCGAACTGGCCGCACTCAAGCAGCGTGTCGGCAGCGAGACCCAGGACAAGGCCTGAGCCGGGACCGAGGGAAGGACTGATAACGAGCAGCAGTGAGCATCGTCATGAGTGAATTCATAGGCGCATTCATGATCATCATCGCGGCCGTCGTGTTGCCGCTGGTGGTCATCCTGCACTACGTCACCAAGTGGAAGTCCTCGCGCACGCTGTCCGGCGACGAGCAGCGCATGCTCGAGGATCTGTGGCAGGACGCGCAGAAGATGGAGAGCCGCATCAACGCGCTGGAAACCATCCTGGACGACCGCGTGCCCGACTGGAGGAAAAGGACATGAACCGTCGCATGCGTTCCCTGCGCGGCGTCCGGCTGTACCGCGACACCGACCACGGCATGATCATGGGCGTGTGCGCCGGCCTCTCGGACCAGTTCGGTTTCCGGCTCGGGCCGCTGCGCATCATCGCCCTGGTGTCCCTGTTGCTGTTCACCCTGCCGACGCTGCTGGTGTACGTGGCCGCCGGGCTGTTATTGCCCGACAAGCCGCTGCGCTATTACGGCAGCCGTGACGAGCGCGAGCTGTGGAGCCAGCGCAGTTCGCGGAGGATGCAGGCATGAAGCGTGAACCGAATCCCGCCCGTTTCTACCGCGATCCGGACGCGGGCAAGCTCGGTGGCGTGTGCGCCGGCGTGGCCGACTTCTTCGGCTTCGACCTGGCGTTGACGCGGGCGCTCACGGTCATCGCCACGTTCTTTTTCCCGACCCTGCTGCTGGTGTACCTTGGCCTTTGGTGGCTGCTGCCGACCAAGCCCGGCCAGATGTACCGCAGCGAGGACGACAAGGAGTTCTGGCGCGGCGTGCGCGTGTCACCCGCTGCGACGTTGTCCGACGTCCGGCATCGTTTTCGCAGCAACGACGCGCGGTTGCAGCGGATGGAGCGCTACGTCACCTCGCGCAACTTCAGCCTCGACCGCGAGTTCCAGGACCTGGAGCGCGGCGACTGAGGGTTGGTCCGACCAGCCCGCGAACCAATGACAAGGAGAGCATGCCGTGCACCCATTCGAGATGGTGGTCATCATCGTCTTCCTCGCTCTCGCGGCGAAGGTGATCTCGCAATACATGCAGCACAAGAGGCAGGCCCCGCCGCGCGACGACGGGCGCATTGAGCAGCTCGAGGAACGCGTCCGCGTGCTGGAGCAGATCGTCACCGACTCGGGCTACGAGCTGCGCCGCCAGTTCCGCGACCTCGAGCGCGACGACTGACGCCAATATCTACCTGATATCCTGAGCTTCCGCGCGGCCCGGCCGCGCCGTCGCGCGACCGGCGGAACCGGACGGTGGCGCGGCGCGAACACGTGGCCTGAGCCGCAAGGAAGCCCTGATGTCGTCCACCGATCATCCCTCCGCCCACATCCAGCTCGAGTCCGTCAGCAAGGACTACGACGAGCACGGCCAGCCCCATCCCGTCCTGCGCGAGGTCAGCGCCGAGATCGCGCGCGGCGAGCTGATCGTGCTGGTCGGGCGCTCGGGCTCGGGCAAGAGCACCTTGCTGAACATCATCGGCGGGCTGGACCGGCCCAGCCGGGGCGAAGTGCGCATCGGCGGCCAGCCGCTCTCCGGGCTCTCGGAAGACGGGCTCGCTCGGCTGCGGCGCCGGGACATCGGTTTCGTGTTCCAGTTCTTCAACCTGGTGCCGACCCTTACGGCGCTGGAGAACCTGCTGCTGCCGCTGGACCTGCTGGGCGTGGAGCGCGCGGAGGCGCGGCAGCGCGCGGAGGACTGGCTGCAGGCCGTGGGCCTGCCCGGGCGCGGGAGCTCTTTCCCCGAGGAGATGTCGGGCGGTGAGCAGCAGCGCATCGCGCTCGCCCGCGCGCTCATCCACCGGCCCGGCCTGGTGATCGCGGACGAGCCCACCGGCAACCTCGACCTGGAGACGGCGCGCCAGGTTCTGGGCCTGCTCGACGACCTGTGCCGGCGCGAGGGCACCACCCTGGTGATGGCGACCCACAGCCCGGAGGTGGTCGGCGTCGCCGACCGGGTCTTTACCATCCACGACGGGCGCCTGGAGATCTCCACGCCGTGAGCCGCCTGCTGGCCCGCTCCGGGCGGCGCTTCTTCGCCCGCCACCCCTGGCAATTCGTGCTGGCCGTGGTCGGCGTGGCGCTCGGTGTGGCCGTGGTGCTGGGCGTGGACCTGGCCGGCGCCAGCGCGCGCCGCGCCTTCGACGCCTCGACCGAGCTGGTGATGGGGCGCGCCACCCACCAGGTGCTGCCTCGCGCCGGGCGCATGGACGAGTCGGTTTACGTCGAGCTGCGCCGGGCGTTGCGTGCGCAGGGCAGCGGCGGCGCGGCAGCGCCCGCCGTCGAAGGTGCGGTCACGCTGCCGAACGGGCGCCGGGCCGTGCTGCTGGGCCTGGATCCTTTCGTCGAGGCCCCGTTCCGCGACGAACTGACGGCCTGGAGCGGTGAAGTCGACCTGCTGGCCCTGCTGACGCGGCCGCGCGCCGTCGCGCTGCCGGAACCGCTGGCCGCCGAGCTCGGCGTGGCGGCAGGCGAGCAGGTCGAGGCCGTTTCGCCCGCCGGTGCGATCGTGCTCGAGGTCGCGGGGATAGTGGCGCCCGACCCGGAACGGTCTGCCGCGGCCTCGGGCTATGTCTTCGCGGACATCGCCACGGCCCAGGAACTGCTCGGCATGGTCGGCGCACTCACCCGCATCGACCTCATCGTCGGCGACGAGGTGGCGGCAGCGTTGGCGGCGGGCCTGCCGCCCGAGGTCGAGCTGGTCGAGGCCTCGTCGCGCTCGCGCGCCACCTTCGGCATGACGCGGGCGTTCCGGCTCAACCTGACGGCCCTGTCGTTGCTGGCGCTCCTGGTCGGCGCCTTCCTGATCTACAGCACCATGAACTTCCTCGTCGTGCGCCGCACCCGGACCATCGGCATCCTGCGCAGCGTGGGCGTCGACCGCGCCGGCATGGTCCGCAGCATCCTCGGTGAAGCGCTCATCGTGGGCGTGCCGGGTACGCTGCTCGGCCTGCTGCTGGGCGCCGGCCTCGGCTCCGGCCTCACCGGGCTGGTGGTGCAGACCATCGACGACCTGTACTTCCGCCTGCGGGTGGACGCGCTCGCCCTGGCCGGCTGGCCGTTCGCCAAGGCGGCTGCGTTGGGCGTAGGCGCCACCCTGCTGGCGGCCCTGGGTCCGGCGCTGGAAGCGGCCAGCATCCCGCCGCGCGCCGTCCTCTCGCGCGCCTCCATGGAACGGCGCACGCGGCGACGCCTGCCGTGGCTGGCGGCCAGCGCACTGGTCGCGCTGGTCCTCGCCGTCGCCCTGCTGGCCGCCGGGCGCCACTCGCTGGTGGTGTCGTTCGCCGGCCTGTTCGGGGTTTTTCTTGCCGCCGCCCTGGCGACGCCGCCGGCCACAGCGGGCCTGATGTCCCTGCTCGACCGCGGGCTCCCGGGCCGGCTGCCCGTCCCCGCACGCATGGCCATCCGCGGCACCACAGCCTCGCTCAGCCGTACCGGCGTGTCAGTGGCCGCGCTGGCAGTGGCGGTGGCCACGGTGATCGGGGTCGGCCTGATGGTGAGCAGCTTCCGCCTCAGCGTCGACGAATGGCTGCAGCAGACCCTCGTGGCCGACTTCTACCTGGCGGTGGACGACGCCTGGTGCGAGAGCGCGGGCGGGCTGGATCCGCTGGCCGCCGAGCTCAGCGCACTCCCCGGCATCGACGAGGTGACCTATTCGCAACGGCTGCGCCTGCAGGCGGGCGGCGAGGAGTGGCGCCTGTGGGCGGTCGATCCGGGCCAGCGCGGCCTGGGGTCGACGATCCTGGCCGGGGATCCCGCGACGGCCCGGGCGCGCTTCGATGCCGGCGACGCCGTGCTGGTGTCAGAGCCCTGGGCCAACCGTCGCGGCACCGGGGTCGGCGACATCATCAGCCTGCCGACGCCCGCGGGCGTGGTGGATTTCCCCGTGGCCGGGGTGTTCCGCGACTACACCTCGGACCGCGGCGTGATTGCACTGCACCGCGACCGCTACCGCGCCCTGTGGGGCGACGCCTGCAGCGAGGGCGTCGGCGTGACGTTCGCGCCGGGCACCGACGATGCCGCCGCGCGGCGCGCCATCGAGAGCGTGCTGCCGCCAGGCAGCGCGATCTGGCTGTCGAACAACGCCGAGCTGCGCGCGGCCTCGCTGGCAGTCTTCGACCGCACTTTCACCATCACGCGCGTGCTCCAGGTGCTCGTCGGCCTGGTCGCCTTCCTCGGCATACTCTCGGCGCTGCAGGCGCTGCAGCTGGAGCGCGTGCGCGAGACCGCAGTGCTGCGCGCCGTGGGCTGGGTGCCGCGCCAGCTGCGCGCCCTGGTGCTGGCGCAGACCGGACTGCTCGGCCTCGCTGCCGGGATCTTCGCCATGCCGCTGGGCATCGCACTGGCAGGGCTGCTGGTATTCGTCATCAACCGCCGCGCCTTCGGCTGGACCATGAGCTTCGAGATCAGCGCCGGCGAACTGCTGCAGGGCGTGCTGTTGGCCCTGGTCGCGGCGCTGCTGGCCGGCGTCTATCCCGCCTGGCGCACCAGCCGGCGGCCGGTGGCGCAGGACTTGCGTGAAGAGTGACCTGGCCGCAGCCGGACCATGACCGGGTCCTTCTCACTTGGAAGTCTTATGCCGCTCGAAGGACCCGGTCATGTCCCGGCTGCTACACCGGTTACAGGTCCAGCGGCCTGGTGCACGCGGACCAGGTTGCCGGCGTAGACGGGGGGGTTCAGTGGTGCGGCCGGTCACACGCGTGGCGCTGTCGTGCTCGGGTCGCCGTGCTTGTTCACCGGGCTGGGCGTGGCTTGCCGCCGACGCCACAAGGGCGGCCCGCTGACATCGCCATCCGGTGCGACCTTGCGCCAGGAGCGTCGGGGGCATCTCCGCAGTAGCGGCCGGGGTATTGCATGGTCCTTCGAGCGGCATAAGACTTCCAAGCGAGAAGGACCATGCAATGCCCCGGCCGCGGGCAGGTGAGAAGGCCCACCGGGGCCCAGGCGCGTCATCGCGCTGCATCCCGTTCATGCAGGGTTAACGAACCCTATGCCAGTCTGTCGCCAAGGTCAGTCGATGCCAGCAAGGGGTTACATGTCGCCATGCCGCCGTATTTCCCGGGGGCTGCTGCTGTGCGCGGCGCTGCTGTCGCTGGCCGGCTGCGGTACGGCCTTTATCTACGAGCGGGCCGACGGTTTTGCCGGGCGCTGGCTGAATGACTACGTAGAACTCGAGCCGCAGCAGCGGGCGGCGCTGGAAGCCGAGCTCGAGGCGCTGCACGACTGGCATCGCCGTGAACACCTGCCGCGCTATTCCGCCTGGCTGCGGTCGGTGGCGGCGCAGCTGGAGGCGCCGGGCGCCCTGGGGCCGGCAGAGATCCGGGCCCGCGGCGAGGAGCTGGGGGCGTTCTGGCGGGAGCTGGCCGACCGGTCGCTGCCGCCGCTGCTCGAGCTCGGCAGCGGCCTGGAGGACGCCCAGGTGACGGAGCTGGTCGCGCGCCTGCGGGAGGAACACCGGGAATTGCTGGAAGAGGACTCGGGGCGCAGTGCGGAATGGCTGGCGGCTCGCCGGGCGCGCTCCATGGAGCGCTTCCTGAAACGCTGGACCGGGCGGCTCTCGGCACAGCAGCGCGCCGAGGTGCGCGCCTGGTCGCAGCAGCTCGAGCCCTCGCGGGAGGCCTGGCTGGAGAGCCGCATGGGCTGGATCGACGCCATGGAGCGCGCGCTGGCCGGCCGTCATGACCAGGAGGCGCTCGCGCTGGCGGCGCAAACGCTGATCGCGCGGCCGGAGGACCGCTGGAGCGAGGAGTACGCCGGGCTGGTGGCGCGCAACAGTGCCCGCACCACGGCATTCCTCGCCGGTTTCCTGGCCGGACTCGACCCGGTACAGCGGACGCGGGCGATCGAGCGCCTCGAGTCACTGGCGTCCGATTTCGAGTCGCTGTCGGCGGCGGCCGGTTGACGCCGGCTTTGTTGCAGTGCGCATAGCTGCGGCTGTGGACTGCTGATTTAATTCCGGGTCGTTGTGTCCCCTGGAGAGCGGAACGTGCACAAGCCATGGCTGGAAAGTTACATCCCCGGCACCCCCGCTGAGATCGATCTCAGCGACGGCGCCACCCTCGTGAGCATTTTCGAGCAGGCCGCGCGGCGCTTTGCCGACCGGCCGGCTTTCTCGTGCATGGACCACGCCATCACTTACGCCGAGCTGGACCGGATGTCGGCCGAGTTCGCCGGCTGGCTCTCCGGCGAGCTGGGACTGAAGCCCGGCACGCGCGTGGCCATCATGCTGCCCAACCTGCTGCAGTACCCGGTGGCCCTGTTCGGCGTCCTGCGCGCCGGCATGACGGTCGTGAACGTCAATCCTCTCTACACGCCGCGCGAGCTCAAGCACCAGCTGGTGGACTCGGGCGCCGAGGCGATCCTCATCCTGGAGAACTTCGCGGCGACGCTGCAGAAAGTCATCGCGGACACGCCGGTAAAGCACGTGGCTCTGACCGGCATCGGCGACCTGCTGCCTTTCCCCAAGCGCCACATCGTCAACTTCGTGGTGCGCCGGGTGAAGAAGATGGTCCCGGAGTACCAGCTGCCGGGCAGCGTGCGGCTGGAGCAGGCGCTGGCGCGCGGTCGCGCCCGCGGCTTCACGCCGGTGCAGGTGACGCAGGACGACCTGGCGTTCCTGCAGTACACGGGCGGCACCACGGGCGTGTCCAAGGGCGCCATGCTGACCCACCGCAACATGGTGGGGAACCTGCGCCAGATGCACGCCTGGATCGGTGATCTCATCGACGAGGGACGCGAGGTGGTCATCACCGCGTTACCGCTGTACCACGTGTTCAGCCTGGTGTGTAACTGCCTGCTGTTCATGTCCGTGGGCGGCCTGAACGTGCTCATCACCAACCCGCGCGACATTCCGGCCTTCGTCAAGGAATTGTCGAAGCTGAACTTCTCCATCATCACCGGGGTCAATACGCTGTTCAACGCGCTGTTGCAGGACCCGGACTTCGCCAGGCTGGATTTCTCGCATCTCAAGTGGGCCGGCGCCGGCGGCATGGCGCTGCAGGCCGCAACGGCGCAGAAATGGCACGAGGTGACGGGGAAGTATGTGCAGGAAGGCTACGGGCTCACGGAGACATCACCGGTGGTGACCATGCAGCCCACCACGGTGGATGCGGTCTATACCGGCACCATCGGCCTGCCGCTGCCCTCGACAGAGGTGCTGATCCGGGACGAGGACGGGCGCGACCTGCCCGTGGGCGAGCCCGGCGAGCTGTGCGTGCGCGGCCCGCAGGTGATGAAAGGCTACTGGCAGCGCCCGGAGGCGACCGAGCAGGTCATGTACCCGGACGGCTTCCTGCGCACCGGCGACATCGCGACCATGGACGAGCAGGGGTTCTTCCGTATCGTCGACCGCAAGAAGGACATGATCCTGGTGTCGGGTTTCAACGTCTTCCCGAACGAGGTGGAGAACGTCGTCACGCTGCATCCCGACGTGATCGAGGCGGCGTGCATCGGCGTGCCGGACCCGAAGTCGACCGAGGCCGTGAAGATTTTCGTGGTCAAGCGTGAAGGTGCGGTGCTGGACCGGGACGGCGTCATCGCGTGGTGCCGCGAGAGCCTCACGGCGTACAAGGTGCCCCGCCACGTGGAATTCCGCGCCGAACTGCCGAAGACCAACGTGGGCAAGATCCTGCGCCGTGCGCTGCGTGACGAAGCGCAGGGAGGCTGACATCCGACTGTTGCCCCGCTTCATGCTCGCCCTCGCCGCCGCGATGCTGGTGGTTCCCGCCAGCGCGGCGGAAGAGGGCGCGCCCGAGGCCGCGCCCGGGCTGGCGGTGCCGCCGCACGAGGCCATCTACCACGCCTCGGTGCGCGGCATCCCGGTCAGCGTCGGCCTGCGCCTGGAACAGCAGGACGGCGACTACTTCCAGTACCGCTCCTGGGCGGAGCCGCGCGGCCTGCTGGGCTTCATCCGGCGTGAACTCACCGAGACCAGCCTCGTGCACATCGAAGACGGGCGGGTCGTCCCCGTGTCCTACCGCAAGCGCGACGAGTTCGGGGACCGCCACAGCGCCATGCGATTCGACCCCTATGCCGGCGAGGTGCACATCGAGTATCGCGGCAGCAGCCAGACGCTGGACTGGGAGCCGGGCATCTATGACCTGCTCAGCCTGCGCCTCGCGCTGGCGCACGACCTGGCACGCGGCCAGCTGGCGGAGGTCTACCGGGTGGTGGACGACCGCGGGCGCATCGAAGAAGTCGACGTCGAGGTGGCCGCGCGCGAAACCATCGATACACCCCTGGGGAAACTCGAGACCGTGCGTCTCGAGTACCGCAGCCGGCGTCGCGACCGGCTGTTCCGGCTGTGGATCGCGCCGGACATGGACGCGGCGCTGGTCGCGCTGGAGCAATACGAGGGCGACAGCCTGCGCGGCCGCCTCAACATCGTCGAGTACAGCCGCCTGGAACCCGCTGCGCCCTGATCGGGGGGATCAGCCGAGGGTCGGCGCCCGATCAACCGAGCTTCGCGCGGATACGCCGGTAAGCCTGGCCAAGCTCCTCGGCGAGCACGCCGAACGCGGCGCCGACTTCGCCGGACGCCTCCCTGGCTTCTCCAGCAGCGCCGGAGAGCCGGCCTTCCAGCCGCTCCCACTTGCGCTCGAGCCCGGCCCATTCCTCGCGGAATTCCGCCTTGCCCAGCTCCATCTGCAGCCGCAACTCGTCACGTTCCTGGCGCAGCTTGTCGAGGACCTGCTTGCGCTTCGATGCTTCGGTCATGACTGGCACCTCGCTTCAGTACCGCCTGTACCAAGCATAGGCCAGGCCTCAGGTTCCTCCAGCCCCTCCGGCCGGGGCCGGGCGCAGGCGTCCGCCGAGCCACTGGCCGAGAAAGTAGGCGCCGACGAACAAGGGCAGGGTGGCGAGACGCCAGTCCAGCCCGAGCAGGTCGCGGATCAGCCACACCAGCGGGATCGGCGCGTGGATGGCGACGATCCACGGCAGCGAGCGCTTGGCGAGTCCCGCGCGCCAGTAGCCGAAGGGCAGGTTCGCGAGCCAGACCAGCAGGAGCGCCAGCGCCAGGTTCAAGGGACCGTCTCCGCCGTTCCGCCAGGCCTCAGGTGAGCAGGCCGCCGTCGACCGGCAGGCAGGCGCCGGTGATGTAGGAGGCGGCGTCCGAGGCGAGGAACAGGATGGCCGGCGCGATCTCCTCCGGCTGCGCCACCCGGTTCATCGGGATCAGCGGCAGGATCATGTTGAGGATGCGCTCGTTGCCGATCAGCGCCGAGGCGAACTTGGTGTCGGTCAGCCCGGGCAGCACGGCGTTGACGCGCACGCCCCACGGCGCGCATTCCTTGGCGAAGGCCCGGGTCATGGAGATGACCGCTGCCTTGGTGACGGAGTAGATCCCCTGGCCAGGACCCGGGCGCTCGCCGTTGATGGACGAGGTGTTGACGATGGCGCCGCCCCCGTTCTGCTTCATCAGCAGCGCCGCTTTCTGCGACATGACGAAGTAGCCGCGTATGTTCACGTCCACCGTTTTCTCGATCATGGACACAGGGGTCTCGGTGATGTGGCCGAAGTGCGGATTGGTGGCGGCGTTGTTGACCAGGATGTCGAGGCGGCCATGGGCGCCCTCGATCTGGGCGAAGGCGGCCTCGATGGCATCGGGCTCGCCCACGTGGCAGGCCATGGGCGTGGCCTGGCCGCCGGCGGCGCAGATGGACTCGGCGACGGCCTCCACGCTCTCGTGCTTGCGCGAGCTGACGATGACGTGAGCGCCGTGTTGCGCCAGCAGGCGGGCCGTGGCTTCGCCAATGCCGCGCGAGGCGCCGGTGACCAGGGCCACGCGGCCGTAGAGATTGAACAGTGCATCGCTCATCAGGGTCTCCTTAAAACCGTGTCTTGCCTGCCGCGACGGCCTCGGCGCTGCGCGAAAGCACCGTGCAGAACTGCCCGAAGGGGGCAAAGCGCGGATTTTTCGTCTGGCCCAGCACGAAGCGGTAGTAGATCTGCTGCACGATCACGGCGAGGCGGAACAGGCCGTATACATAGTAGAAATCGAAGCGCGCCGGCGCGAGACCGGTGCGCTCGCAGTAATAGTCCACCAGCTCGGCGCGGCGCATCATGCCGGGCAGGTGGGTGGGCAGCATGCGGATCTGCTGCAGGGGTTCCGGGTCATCCGCCTGCACCCAGTAGGCCAGCGAAGCGCCGAGGTCCATGAAGGGGTCGCCGAGGGTGGCCATCTCCCAGTCCAGCACGCCCACGATGCGCCAGCCGTCCGGCCCGGGGCGCAGCACCACGTTGTCGAACTTGTAATCGTTGTGGATCAGCGCCGCGCGCCCGGACTCCGCCGGCTGGTTCGCCTCCAGCCAGTGCATCAGCGTCTCGTTGTCGGGCACGTCGTCGGTACGCGCCGCGCGGTAGCGCTGCGACCAGCCGCTCACCTGGCGCGCCACGTAGCCCTCCGGATGGCCCATCTCGCCCAGTCCGGCGGCGGCGTAGTCCACCTCGTGCAGCTCGGCCTGCACGTCGACCAGGTTGCGGCAAAGTGCCGTGGCCTGTGTGGGGGACAGCGACATGTCTGCCGGCAGGTCGCGCCGCAGGATGCGGCCCTTGAGCCGTTCCATGAGGTAGAACTCCTCGCCCAGTACCTCGCGGTCGGCGCAGAACAGCAGCGTGCGCGGCGCATAGGGGAAGGCGCCGCTGATGCGCGACAGGATGCGGTACTCCCGGCCCATGTCGTGGGCGCTGCGCGCCTTGGTGCCGAAGGGCGGGCGCCGCAGCACCCACTCGCGGCTGCCGGCGCGCACGAGGTAGGTCAGGTTGGAGGCGCCGCCCGGGAACTGGCTGATCTCCACCGCGCTGTCGAAGCCGGGCAGGGCGCGCGCCAGGAAGCCGGCCACCACCGCGGGATCGAGTGCCTCGCCCGCGCGCTGCGGGCGCGCCTCTTCCGGCAGCGCCGTCTCGCTCATCGTTCCGCCGCGGCCTTGAACAGGCGGCGCGCCACCGCCATGCGGTGGACCTCGTCCGGGCCGTCGTAGATGCGCGCGGCGCGCTCCTCGCGATAGAAGAAAGCGAGGATGCGGTCGTCGGTGACGCCGAGCCCGCCGTGCGCCTGCAGGGCGCGATCCACCACCCGCTGCATCACGTTGGCGGTGTAGTACTTGATCATGGAGACCCGCTCGCGCGCGGCGCGGAAACCTTCCTGTTCGATGGTCCAGGCCGTCATGAGCACCAGCGCGCGCGCCGCCTCGATCTCGGCAGCCGACTCGGCAACCCAGTCCTGCACTGCGCCCATCTTGGCCAGCGGCAGCCCCGGCTTGATCTCGCGCTTGAGGGTGTGGCGCAGCATCTCGTCCAGCGCGCGGCGACAGATCCCGAGCCAGCGCATGCAGTGGTGGATGCGCCCGGGCCCGAGCCGCTCCTGCGCCATGGCGAAGCCGGCGCCGGCTTCGCCCAGCAGGTTCGTCGCCGGCACACGCACGTTTTCCAGGCGCACCTGGCCGTGGCTGAAGAAGCCGCGGCCGGGATGGCCCATCACCGGGATGTTGCGCACCAGCTGCACGCCGGGCCGCTCCATTTCCACCAGGATCATGCTGGCGCGCCGGTACTTGTCGGCCTCCGGGTCGGTCACGGCCATGCAGATACCGAACGCAGCCCCGTCGGCTGCAGTAGCGAACCACTTGTGGCCGTTGATGACGAACTCGTCGCCGTCGCGCACCGCCGTGGTGCCCATCTCGGTGGGATTGGAGCCGGCGAACTCCGGCTCGGTCATGAGGAAACAGCTGCGCACCTCGCCCGCGGCGAGCGGCACGAGGAAGCGCTCGCGCTGCGCCGGCGTGCCGTGCGCCACCAGCAGTTCGGCGTTGCCCGCGTCCGGCGCCTGGCAGCCGAAGACGAGGTGGCCCAGCGGGCTACGCCCGAGCATCTCCGACAACAGGCCGAGCACCACCAGGCCCTCGCCGCTGCCGCCCTCGTGCGGGGACAGGTTGGGGGCCCACCAGCCGCGGGCCTTGACCTCCGCGCGGCATTCCGCCACGGCTGCATCCAGCGCTTCCCACTGCCCCTCGAGCAGCAGCGACTCGAGCGGCTGCACGCGCTCGATGACGAATGCACGCACGGCCTCGAGACGGGCGGAGAGTTCCTGGGAGATGCTGAAGTCCATGGCGACTACCTGAAGGTGACGAGTTCGCGGCCGCCCGCGAGTTCGAGGTGGGCGACGTTGTTGAAGCCGAGCAGCAGCGCATCCTCGTGGCGCTGCGAGCGACCGTAGTAAAGCTGCGTGACGGAAGCATTGTAAATGCTCCAGTTCATCGACAGGGTGCGCTTGTTGGACAGCCCCAGCACGGCGCGCAGCGCGGCGGCGATGGCGCCGCCCGAGGTCACGATGCCGATGTGCGCCTTGGGGCCGTGCGCGGCCAGCGCGTCGCTGAGGCCCTGTCCCACGCCGCGGCAGAAGTCGCGCCAGTCTCCCAGCCCCTCCTGCTCGTGCGGCAGGTTGTCCATCCACGCCTTGAGCATGAAGCGGAAGGCGAACTCGAACAGCTTGGGATCCGACACCACGTCCGCGCGCGTGATACCGCGCGGCTCGCCCACGCGCTCCATGAACAGCGGCAGGTAGGCGCGGATCACGGCGACGTGGTCGTATTCGTTGAACGCCTCGTGCACGGCGTCGGGCGGCGCGCGCTTGCCCAGCACCTCGAGGATGGCGGTGCCGGTGTCGCGCTGCCGGCGCATCGAGCCGCTGAGCAGCGCGTCCAGCGGCGTGCGGCTGCGCTGCAGGTGGCTGCCGAGCGCATTGGCCTGGCGGCGACCCAGCGCGGAGAGCTGGTCGTAGTCCTTTTTCCCAAAGGACGCCTGGCCGTGTCGAATCAGGTGGATAACCGCCATGGATCGGGACAGTCTGCTTCGCTCCGGCGGGCGGGAAAGCCCCAAGCCCGATGTTCAGGTCAGTGCGCAAGGTCAACAATGCGCGCGGTCTCGTGCATTATGTGCCATTTGCCGGGCAGCGACACGAGCCGCAGGTCATGAAAAGAGAAAGAATCGTCATCACCGGAGGCGGCAGCGGCCTCGGGCGCGCGCTGGCGCTGGAGTACGCGCGGGCAGGCTGGCGCGTCGCCGTGCTGGATCGCAATCGCGCCGCCGCCGAGAGCGTGGCTTCCGAGGTCGAGGCGGCGGGCGGGAAGTCGCTGGCGCTGGCCTGCGACGTCACCGACCCGGACGCGGTAGGCCATGCCGCCACCGCTATCGGGCGCGGCTGGCACGGCCTCGACGTGCTGGTGAACAACGCCGGCATCGCGGGATCGGGCACGGTGGCGGACACGCCCGCCGAAGACTGGCGCCGCATCATGGAGGTGAACTTCTTCGGCGTGGTCACCACCAGCCGCGCCTTCCTGCCGACCATGATCCGCGCCGGCTCCGGGCATGTGGTCAATATCGCCTCGGCGGCGGGCTTCGTCTCGGCGCCCGGCATGGCGGCCTACAATGCTTCCAAGGCGGCGGTCATCTCCCTTTCCGAGTCCATGCGCGTCGAGCTGTCCGCCCACCGCATCGGCGTCAGCGTCGCCTGCCCCTCCTTTTTCCGCACCAACCTGCTGGAGGAATTCAGCGGCAGCGAGGCGTCCCGGCAGTACGCGCTGAAGCTGATGGAGAAATCGCCCATCAGCGCGGACGACGTGGCACGCTTCATCCGCCGCGGCGTGCGCAAGAAGGAGTTCATGCTGGTCCCGCATGCCGAAGCGCGGCGCATACTGCTGCTGAAGCGCTACGCGCCGGACCTGTTCTTCACTGCCGTGCGCAAGGGCGCGGCGAAATTCCTCGAGGCCCAGGCAAAGAGCAAGCGCACATGAACAAGCCATGGATGATCTACGGCGCCAACGGATACACCGGCGAGCTGATCGCGCGCGAGGCGGTGCGGCGCGGGCACGCGCCGCTGCTGGCCGGGCGCAACGAAGAGAAAGTCGCGGCCCTGGCCGGCGAGCTGGGGCTCGAGCACCGCTGTTTCGCGCTCGAGGCGCCGGGCGCGGTGGATCGCGGGCTCGCGGGCATGGCCCTGGTCATCCATTGTGCCGGTCCGTTCTCCGCCACCGCGCGGCCCATGATGGACGGCTGCATCCGCAACGGCGTGCATTACCTCGACATCACCGGCGAGATCGCCGTCTTCGAGCTGGCGCACCAGCTGCATGAGCGCGCCCGCCAGGCCGGCGTGTTGCTGTGTCCGGGCGTGGGCTTCGACGTGGTCCCCACGGACTGTCTCGCCGCCACCCTCAAGGAGGCCCTGCCCGGCGCGCGACGCCTCGCGCTGGGCTTCGATTCCCGCGGCGGCATGAGCCCCGGCACGGCGCGGACTTCGGTCGAGGGCCTGGCCCAGGGCGGCCGCATCCGGCGCGAAGGCAAGCTCGTGCCGGTGCCGCTGGCGTGGCGCACGCGCCGCATCGATTTCGGCGACGGCGAGAAGCTCGCCATGACCATTCCCTGGGGCGACATCGCCACGGCCTGGTATTCCACCGGCATACCGGACATCGAGGTCTACCTGCCGGCACCGCCGAAGCTGGTCGCGCGGCTGCGGCGGTTGAACTGGATCCGGCCGCTGCTCGGCCTGGGCTTCGTGCAGGCTTGGCTCAAGGGCAAAGTCGACCGCAGCGTGCGCGGGCCTGACGCCGACAAGCGCGCCCGCACCCCGACTTCCGTCTGGGGCGAGGTGACGGACGGCCAGGGCCGGGTGGTCAGCGGGCGCGTCCGCGTGGCCAACGGCTACGACGTCACCGTGCACGCTTCTCTGGGCATCGCGGAGCGCGTCCTGGAGATGCGCCGGGTGGTCGGCCACCTGACGCCCGCGCAACTCGTCGGCAAGGATTTCGTCGAGCAGTTGCCCGGTTCCACGCCGATCCAGGTCGAGGGCCAGGGTGACGACTGAGGCGACGCGGGATTTCGCGCCGACCGGGCTGATCGCCAATCCCCACGTCCAGTCCATCCTGGTCAGCTCGCCCCTGCGCCGCGTGCTGCTGCGCCGGCGCGCTGCACCCGTGCTGGCCGCGAGCCGTAACCTGCTGCTGGATTGCGGGGAGGGCGTGCGCCTGCATGCCTGGCATGCGCCGCAACCCGGCGCCGGCGCACGCGGCATCGCGATCCTGATCCACGGCTGGGAGGGCGCGGGCGACTCCTCCTACCTGTTGTCTGCGTCCATGAGCATGTACGCCGCAGGTTGGGACGTGGTGCGCCTGCACCTGCGCGATCATGGCCCGAGCCATCACCTCAACGAAGACCTGTTCCACTCCAACCGCATCCGCGAGGTCGTGGGCGGCGTCGCCCGCCTCGCCGAGCTGTTTCCGCAGCGGCCGTTCTGCCTCGGCGGCTTCTCGCTCGGCGGCAACTTCGCGCTGCGTGTCGCTGCGCGCGCACAGGCCGCCGGCATTCCGCTGGACCGGGTCATGGTCGTGTGCCCGGTGCTCGATCCTGCCAGCACGCTCGACGCCATGGAGCGTGGGCCGCGTGTGTATGAACGTTACTTCATGATGAAGTGGCGTCGCTCCCTGCGCATCAAAGCGAAACTGTTTCCACAGCGCTACGACTTCGGCGACCTGAAGCGTTTCCGTGGCCTGCGCGACATGACCGACGATTTCGTGTGCGACTACAGCGAGTACCCAGACCTGGCGAGCTACCTCGCGGGTTATGCTGTCACCGGCGACGCCCTCGCCGGCATCACGGCGCCGACCCTGCTGGTCGCGGCGCACGATGACCCGGTGATCCCGGCACGCGACCTGCCGCGCTTGGCACGGCCCGAGCCGTTGCAAATCATTGCCACCACCCGCGGCGGACACTGCGGCTTCCTGCCGTCCGCCTTCGGGCACAGCTGGATCGACGGCCTGATGCGCGAATGGTTCGGCGCGGCGGCCGCAGGCGCATGATCCGCATCGCTCCGCTGCCGCTGGCGATCATCATGCTGGCCTCGATCTTCGCCGCGCGCGCCGCGCTGCGCCTGGCGCAAGCGGAGTTCTACGTGCTGCATTTCGCGGTGCTGGGCTGGCCGGCCTGGGCGGTCTGGGCCGTCTCCATTGCCGAGCTGGCCGGGGCGTTGCTGCTGTTGCAGCGGGCGACCTTCCCGGCCGGCGCCATCCTGCTCGGGCTGGTGGCGGGCAGCTTCACGTTCGCCTACCTGCAGGCCGGCGCGCCGGTGGAGGCGCTCGGCCCGGGAGGCCTGCTGTTGGCGCTGGGCGGGATCGCCTTTCTCCGGCGGCTGCCCCGACACTGACCTGCCCGCGGCCGTGGCATTGCATGGTCCTTCTCGCTTGGAAGTCTTATGCCGCTCGAAGGACCATGCAATACCCCGGCCGCTGCTGTGGAGATGCCCCCGACGCTCCTGGCGCAAGGTTGCACCGGATGGCGATGTCAGCGGGCTGACCCCGTGGTTGCGGCGGCAAGCCGCGCCAATCCCGGTGAGCGAGGACGGCGACCCGAGCCAGACGTGGTCGCGATTGTCCCGGGCCAGTTACCGAACCATCCCGTATCCGGCAGCGACCTGGTCGAAGTGCGTCCGGGCCTGTCCGCTGTAACCGTCGCAGCGGCAGGGCATGACAGGGTCCAGCTCGCTTGGAAGTCTTATGCCGCTCACAGGACCCTGTCATGCCCTGCCGCGGCCAGGTCTTACAGCCAACACGGCCCGGAAGCACGCGGTCAGGCCGCGTCGGCGCCCTCGGTGAACTGCAGCCGCGCCAGGCGGGCGTAGAGGCCGCCTTGCTGGACCAGTTCTTCATGGGTGCCGGTCGCCACGAGCTTGCCTTGCTCGAGCACCACGATCTGGTCGGCCTTGAGGACCGTGGCGAGGCGGTGGGCGATGACGATGGTGGTGCGCTCGGCCATGAGGCGGTCGAGTGCGGCCTGCACCTGGCGCTCGCTCTCGGCGTCGAGCGCACTGGTGGCCTCGTCGAGCAGCAGCAGCGGCGGGTTCTTCAGGATGGCGCGGGCGATGGCGATGCGCTGGCGCTGGCCGCCGGACAGCCGCACGCCGCGCTCCCCGAGGTAGGTGTCGTAGCCCTGCGGCATGTCGCAGATGAATTCATGCGCCAGCGCGGCACGCGCTGCCGCCTCGACTTCGTCGTTGCTGGCCTCGGGGCGGCCGTAGCGGATGTTTTCGCGCGCGCTGGTGGAGAAGATCACCGTCTCCTGCGGCACCATCGCGAGCGCACCGCGCAGGTCCGCCAGGCTGAGCCTGCTGATGTCCACGCCGTCGAGGGTGATGCGGCCGGACTGGGGCTCGTAGAACCGCAGCAACAGCTGGAACACCGTGGTCTTGCCGGCGCCGGAGGGGCCGACGAGGGCCACGGTCTTGCCCGCCGGGACAGCAAAAGACACGTCGTCGAGCGCGTTGCGTTCGGGCCGCGCCGGATAGCAGAAGCTCACGCCGGCCACGCGCACTTCGCCGCGGGCCGGCTGCGCGGCGGCCTGGGGCGCGACGGGGTCACGAATCTCGGGCGTGGTCTCGAGCAGCTCCATGATGCGTTCCATGGCGCCGGCGGCGCGCTGCACCTCGCCCCAGACCTCGGCCAGCGCGGCGAAGGAGCCGGCCACCAGCACGGCGTAGAGCACGAACTGGCCGAGTTGTCCGCCGGTCATGTTGCCGGCCAGCACCGCCTTGGCGCCGAACCACAGCACCAGCACGATGCTGCCGAACACGAACAGGATGACTACCGCGGTGAGCAGGGCCCGCGCCCGGGTGCGCGCCAGCGCAGCGACGAAGGACGCCTCCACCGATGCACTGAAGCGCGCCGCTTCCCAGGCCTCGCGCACGTAAGCCTGCACGATGCGCATGGCGGTGAGGATCTCCTCGGCCAGTGCGCTGGAGTCCGCGATGCGGTCCTGGTTGCGGCGTGACAGCGTGCGTACCTTGCGGCCGAACAGGATCAGCGGCAGCAGCATCACCGGCACCAGCACCACGATGAGTCCCGTGAGCTTCGGGCTGGTGATCCCCAGCATCACCAGGCCGCCGGCCAGCAGCAGCATGTTGCGCAGCGCGATGGAGGCGCTGGAGCCGACCACCGTCTGCAGGATGGTGGTGTCGGTGGTGAGGCGGGACAGCACCTCGCCGGTGCGCGTGGTCTCGTAGAAGGACTGGCTCAGCCGCAGGATGTGGCTGAACACGGCCTCGCGCACGTCGGCGACGACGCGCTCGCCCAGCCAGCTGACGCAGTAGTAGCGCAGCGAGGTCGACACCGCGAGCAGGCTGGCGATGCCGAACAGGGCGAGGAAATACTGGTCCACCTGTGCGGCGCTCTCGGCCGAAAAGCCCTGGTCGATCATGAAGCGCACGGCGACCGGCAGGCTGAGGGTCGCCCCGGCGGCCAGCAGCAGCGCGGCCAGGGCCGCCAGCAGCATGCCGCGGTAGGGGCGCAGGAAAGGCGCGAGTTCGCGCAACGGCCGCAGGCTGCGGCTGCGCTCGCGCTCCGGGCCGTCCGTGACGGTCTCGCTGCCGTCGGGATTGCGTGTGGTAGTCATGTGGGCGGCGGATTATACGGCTTCGTGCGCCAGGGCGGCGGCCAGCGCGCGGTAGCGCATGGTCTCGAGCCAGCGCGCGCCGCGGGCCATGAGCGTCCGGGCGGTGGGTGCGTCCTCGATCTCGTACAGCACCCACGCCCACGGGCCCACGGGCAGGGGGCCCGGCGGCAGGCGCTGGTGACGGCAGAACAGCCATGCGGCCTCGATGCCCTGTGCGCGGGCGGCGATCTCCGCGTCGAAGCCGCGCACTACCCAGCCCAGTTCGCGCAGTCCGCTCGCATGGGCGAGGGCGAGCACCTCGTAGTCGTCGGAAATCAGCCGCCATCGCCCCGCCGCAGGGGCCAGTGCCTCCAGGCTGGCGGCCAGCACCTGTTTCCTGCCGAATCGCTCCAGGCTTTCGATTTTCAGCTCGACGAAGGCGTGCACGCCGGGATGGCCGCTCAGCCACGCGGCGAACTCGGCCAGGCGCGGGATGCGGACATCGGGGAATTGCGCGCCGAATCGGTCCGGCTCGCCGACCGGGATTTCGTCGAGTGTCGCGGCGTCCAGGTCGAATATCGCCTCCGCGCGCCCGGCCACGCGCTGCAGGTCGGCGTCATGCAGCAGGACGGGCACGCCGCCGGCGCACAATTGCACGTCCACCTCGACCCAGCGCGCGCCGGCATCGACGGCGTCCTGCAGCGCGGGCAGCGTGTTCTCGGGCCGCTCGGCCGCGTGGCCGCGGTGGGCCACGAGAACCGGCGCTGGCGGGGTTGTTGGCATGGGCGGTACCGCGCAATTACCAGGGGAGTTCCTGGCCCTTCGCGTGCCAGAAGCTGCCGGTGTTGGCGAGGCTGAGTTCGTCCATGCGCGCGATCAGCCCGGCGGCCGCTTCTTCCGGCTCCACGTCGCCGCCGCCGCCCACCATCTCCGTGCGCACGTAGCCCGGATGCAGCAGCGCCACGGCGATGCCGCGCTCTTTCAGGTCCATGGCCAGCGAGCGGCCGGCGGCGTTCACGGCCGCCTTGCTCATGCGGTAACCGTAGTAGCCGCCGGAGTCGTTGTCGCCCATCGAGCCCATGCGGCTGGTGACGATGCCGACGCGCGAGCCTGACTGCAGGTTGCCCAGCAAGGCCTGGGTCACCAGCAGGGGCCCGACGGAATTGACCCGGAACTGCAGGTAGACGTCCTCGAGCGCCTCGTCCTGCAGGCCGCCGAGCGTGTCGCGCCTGAGCACCCCGGCGTTGTTGATCACCCAGTCGAGCGGCTGGCCCTCGAGCTCGCGTGCCAGTCCCCGGATCGACTCGGCATCGCCCACGTCGACACCCGCGATGATGCGCACGCCGAGCGCCTCGAGGGCCGCCGAAGGCTTGCGGCATGCGGCAATGACCTGGTCGCCGCGCGCGGCGAGACGCTTGCACAGCGCGAGACCGATACCGCGGTTGGCGCCCGTGACGAGACATACAGACATGGTGTCCTCCTCTAACTCCGTTGCTGGCTTGCCCGCAAGTATAGGCAGCCGGCGGCGGGGCCGATAAAGTAACAGCATGCCGTTAGTGCGCGTCCTGCTGCTGGTCTCCTGTCTCGGCCTCGCTGCCTGCGCCGCCACCCCTGCGCCGCAGGGCCTCGCGATGCCCGCGCCGCACGAGGCCCGCGCCGCCAGCCTGCTGGCCGGCTACCTGCTGGGGCGCGGCTGGACGGTGGCGCTGGCCGAGGACCGGGTGGTGGTCGCAGCGCGCGGTCCGGAACGGCTGGAGCTGGAACCGCTGCTGGACGCCACGGGTCTCGACCGGATCATCGTCTGGCGCAGCTGGCCGGCCGTGCCGGGAGCCGATCCGGCCGCGCTCGAGGCGCTGGCGCTGGAGCTGAACGCCAACCTGAATGTCGGCCAGTTCCAGGCCGGGGCGGGCGAGCTCCGCTTCCAGTCTTCCCTGCCTTTCCTCGATGCCCTCGAGCCGCGGCTGCTGGACGCTTACCTGGAGCACACGGGCCGGGTCAGGCTGGCCGTGCTGCGGGTCCAGGGCGAGCGCCAATTGCTGGTGCCGGTTGAGGGTGACTCCTCCGGCCGTTAATCTGGCCTGGCTGCACGATCTTCCCGGAGCCCCGTATGAGCCTCACCGTCCGCGCCCGGCACGAGTACGACCACCCCCTGGCGAAAGTATGGGCCGTGTTCACTGATCCCGAGTTCTACCAGGCCAAGTTCGAGGGCATCGGGCACCGCGCGGTCGAGGTGGTGTCCGCCGAGCGCGAGGGCGACGAGTTCAGCATCGAGATCAGCCGCGAGGTGCCGGTGGACGTACCGGCCGTGCTGCGCGGCCTGCTGGGCGAATGGAACACGCTGCTGCAGGCCGAGCGCTGGGCGCCGGCGGGCAAGAACGCCTACAGCAATGAGCTCACCATCGAGGCGCGCGGGGTGCCCGCCACCATGCGCGGCCGCATGCAGCTGTCGGCCAACGGCAAGGGCTGCGTCAACGAGGTCGAGATCACGATCCGCGCTTCCGTGCCGCTGATCGGCGGCAAGCTGGAGCAGTTCGCGGCGCGCGACGCCGAGGCGACGCTCGCCGCCGAGTACGACTTCATCCAGGGCTACCTGGAGTCGGCCTGAGGCTCAGCGCTTGAGACTCAGCCCCCCGCCAGCAGCTCGCGCAGGTTGGTGATGGCCTGGGTGGCGCGCGACAGGTAGGACGCCATCACCAGCGAGTGGTTGGCGAACATGCCGAAGCCCCCGCCGTTGAGCACCACCGGGCTGCGCATCGGCGCCAGGCTCGCTTCCAGTTCGCGGATCACCTGGCGCAGGCTGACGGTCGCGTTCTTGTCCTCGAGCACGTGCTGGAAGTCGTACTCCACGGCGCGCAGGAAATGGAGCAGCGCCCAGGCGGTGCCGCGCGCCTCGAAGAACACGTCGTCGATCTCCAGCCACGGTGTCTTCACCGCGATGTTGTCGCCGCGCGGCTGCCCGGCTGCGGCGGAGGGATCCAGTGCCAGGTCGGTGTTCACCCGCATCTGGCCGACGCTCGCCGACAGGCGCTGCGACAGGTTGCCGAGCCGCTTTTCCACCACCGCCAGCCATTCGCGCAGGTTGTCGGCCCGGGCGTAGAAATTGGCGTCCGGTTGCGACGTGTCGAGCAGGCGCGCCTGGTAGTCCTCGAGGTACTCGATGGCCTCGCGGTAGCGGGACTCGCTCGAGGGCAGGATCCAGCTGTCGCTGTCGAAATTGAAATTCGGCTCCATTTCCGCGAGCGCGGGGTCTTCCACCGACTGCGTCTGCGAGCGGCTGAAATCGTTGCGCATGACGCGCGAGAGGTCCCGCACCTGCACCAGCACACCGAACTCCCAGTTGGGAATGTTGTCCAGCCACAGCCCGGGCAGGGTGACGTCGTTGCTCAGGTAGCCGCCGGGCTTGTCCAGCAGCGTGCGCGAGACGCGCAGCAGCGTTTCGGTGGTGGCGTAGCCGGTGATCGCAGGCCGGCCGTCTTTCTCCCAGTCCACCCAGAAGATGTCCGGTTCGCGCGACCAGTACCAGCTCAGCACCAGCAGGAACACCAGCAGCACCGCCGCGGCGACGCCGATCACGCGCCCCAGCCCGCGGCGCGGCGTGGCCGGGTTGCGCAGGCTGGACCACCATCCCTTGATGTTCATTTTCGTGCTCCTTCGGAATCTGTGCTTGAGCGGCCGGCCTCAGGCGGGCAGCGGGTCGCGGTCGTGCGGGGCGTCGAGATCGAGCTCCGGTCCCAGCGGCACCACCCCGGTCGGGTTGATCATCCTGTGGCTGTAATAGTAATGCCGTTTGATGTGGTCGAGGTTGACCGTCGCCGCCACCCCCGGGACCTGGTACAGCTGGCGCGTGTAATTGGACAGCTGCGGGTAGTCGCGAATGCGGCGCAGGTTGGCCTTGAAGTGGCCGACATAGACCGGGTCGAAGCGCAGCAGGGTGGTGAACAGGCGCCAGTCGGCCTCGGTGAGGCGGTCGCCGGCCAGGAAGGGCTGGCGCGCGAGGCGCTCATCCAGCCAGTCCAGGGCGGCGAAGAGGGCGCCGAAAGCTTCCTCGTAGGCTTCCTGGGTGGTGGCGAAGCCGCAACGGTAGACCCCGTTGTTGACTTCTGCGTAGACGCGCTTGTTCACGGCGTCGATTTCCGCACGCAACCCGGCGGGGTAGTAGTCGGTGTCGGAGGCGGCGCAGGCGGCGAAGGCGCTGTTGAGCATGCGGATGATGTCGGCCGACTCGTTGCTGACGATGGTCTCCCGCTCGCGGTCCCACAGCACCGGCACGGTGACGCGGCCGGTGTAGTCGGGCCGCGCGCGCGTATACACCTGGTGCAGGTAGTCGCTGCCGAACAGCGGGTCGCCGGCGGTGAATTCACCGGCCGCACAATCGCGGAACTCCCAGCCGTTCTCCAGCATGTCGGGGTGGACCACCGAGACGCTGACGGCGTCCTGCAGCCCTTTCAGCGCGCGGAAGATCAGGGTGCGATGCGCCCAGGGACAGGCCAGGGAAACGTACAGGTGGTAACGCCCGGGTTCGGCGCGGAAGCCGCCCTCGCCAGTAGGCCCCGCCGTCCCGTCGGCCGTGACCCAGTTGCGGAACACGGCGTCCGAGCGCACGAACTTGCCGCCCGTGGACTCGGTGTCGTACCACTCGTCCCGCCACTTGCCTTCGACCAAGAGACCCATGTCAATGAACGCTCCCGGCGCAGCCCGTAAGATGCGCACTTTGTTTCCAAGGAGCGCCCATTATGACCGAAGAGACCTACGCCGCCGTCCGCAAGCGCATCACCAAGGCCAACGCCGCCCTGCGCCAGGGCCAGCCCGACACCTTCAAGGGCTTCAACATGATCCACCACCAGGCCATGCAGGACGGCGCCCTGGACCACAAGACCAAGGAGCTGGTCGCGGTGGCGCTGTCCGTGGCCTCGCGCTGCGATCCCTGCATCGCCTTCCATGTCCCCGCGGCCCTG
This sequence comes from Thioalkalivibrio sp. XN279, assembly GCF_011089885.1. NCBI lineage: Bacteria > Pseudomonadati > Pseudomonadota > Gammaproteobacteria > Chromatiales > Ectothiorhodospiraceae > Thioalkalivibrio > Thioalkalivibrio sp. XN279. Next base: position 224,965 of record NZ_JAANBD010000015.1, read on the forward strand.
CGGCTCGGCGCCACGCGCGAGGAGATCATGGAAATCCTCTCGGTGACGGTGATGATGGGCGGTGGGCCGTCGCTGATGTACGCCGCGCACGTCATGGACGCGGTGGACGAGGAGCTCGGCAAGGCGGAGGACTGATCCCCGGCTTCAGTGCGCGCCGCGCGTGGTGTTCCAGCGCCGCACCCAGTCCAGCAGCTTCTCCGCCTCGAGGGCGCGTGCCACGAAATAGCCCTGGCCCTCGTTGCAGCCGAGCGCGGAGACGAGATCCCAGGCGCGCTGGTTGTCGATGCCCTCGGCGACCACCCGCATCTGCAGCTGGTGCCCGAGGCGGATGTTGGACTGCAGTATGGCCGCGGCTTCTTCATCCACCAGGGCGTTGCGCACGAAGCAGCGATCCAGCTTGAGCTCGCTGTAGGGCAGGTCGTTGAGCTGGGTCATGTTGGAGCGGCCGGTGCCGAAGTCGTCGATAGACAGCTCGAAGCCCTGCAGGCGCAGGCGAGTGAGCGTCTCCAGCGTGTCGACGCTGCTGTTGCCGTCCCAGTTCTCGGTGACCTCGAGCGTGACGTGCGCGGGCTTCAGCCGGAAGGTCTCGGCCCAGGTCACCAGCGTCTGCGGCAGGCGCTCGTCCGCCAGCAGCAGGGGCGAAATGTTCACCGCCAGTTGCAGCGACAGGCCGCCTGCGCGCCAGCGCGCCGCGGCCGAGAAGGCATGGCAGACCAGCGCTTCCGTCAGGGGGAAGATCAGGCCGGATTCTTCGGCCACGCGGATGAAGGTGCCGGCCGGCAGGATGCCGCGCTCCGGGTGCTCCAGGCGCGCCAGCGCCTCGACGCCGACAGGCTGCAGGGTCTCGAGATCGATCTTGGGCTGGAACCAGGGTCGGATGCGCCCCCGGTGCAGGCGGTCGCTGACCAGTTCGCTGCTGAGCTGCAGCGGCAGGCCCATGGTGGTTTCGTCCGGCGTCTGCACCGGCATCAGCAGCATGGCGCCGAAATCGGCGACGCTGTACGGCTGCTGCAGTTGCCCGAGCAGCTTGAGTCCGCGCGCCCGCGCCAGGCGCGCAGCCGAGCTGAGCACCCTGGCATGGCTGCCGCCGGTAAGAATGAGGCCGGCCTCGCAGGCGTGCTCGCTGAGGAAGCGCAGGCCGTCGATGCCGTCCGTGCGGTCGCCCGACAGGGACAACACCGTGAAACTCAGCTTCGGGTGCCACATAGCAGCGAACGAGATCGCGTCCGCAGCCGTGTCGGCGCGATAGCCGCGGCGGCCGCAATAGTCGGCCAGTCGGGCTCGCACCTCCGTATCCGGTTCCATGATGAGGATCTGGGATTTCACGCTGGATGGATAACAGGTACTGCGCCCCGGGGCCCATGAAGCGGGTCACGGTTTGCCGCCGAACCCTGTGCCTGCGCGTATAATCGCCCATCCTGCGCACCAGCGACCACCCAGCGGGGAGATTGCCTGCCATGTACCAGCTAGCCGACGAGCGGCTGTCGCGCCTCGCCGCCGTCGACGGCGATTGTCTCCACGGCGGCGGTCGCGGGGTGGAGAAGGAGTCCCTGCGTGTCACCCCGGACGGGCGGATCGCCACCACCCCGCATCCGGCCGCGCTCGGCGCCGCGGTGGCTCATCCGTGGATCACTACGGACTACTCGGAGGCGCTGCTCGAGTTCGTCACCCCGCCGCTCGACACCTGCTGGGCCACGCTGCAGTTCCTGTGCGACGTGCACCAGTTCGTGTATCCGCGCCTCCCCGAGGGCGAGATGCTCTGGGCCACCAGCATGCCCTGCGCGGTCGGCGGCGACGCCAGCATCCCGGTGGCCGACTACGGGACCTCGAACGTCGGGCGCATGAAGCACATCTATCGTCTCGGCCTGGGCTACCGCTACGGGCGGGTGATGCAGACCATCGCCGGCGTCCATTTCAACTACTCCCTGCCGGAGCGCTTCTGGGAGGTGCTGGGCGAGGTCGAGGGGCGTGACGGCATGGACCGGGCGTTCCGCGACGACATGTACTTCGGGCTGCTGCGCAACTTCCGGCGTTACGGCTGGATCGTGATGTACCTGTTCGGCGCCTCGCCGGCGGTGTGCAAGTCTTTCCTCGGTGGGCGCGACCCCGGCCTGCCGGAGTTCGACGCCAGCACCTGGTACGGCCCCCATGCGACCTCGCTGCGCATGAGCGACCTCGGTTACCGCAACACCAACCAGGCCGGCATCCACCTGTCGATGAACTCGCTGCAGGAATACATCGACGGGCTCGAGCACGCCATTCGCTCCCCCTGGCCGCCCTATGAGAAGATCGGCGTGTCCGCCGGCGGGGTATGGCGGCAGCTTTCCACCAGCGCGCTGCAGATCGAGAACGAGTACTACGGCTACGTGCGCCCGAAGCAGCCCATCCGCAGCGGCGAGCGCCCGACACTGGCGTTGCGGCGCGCCGGGGTGGCGTACGTCGAAGTGCGCGCCCTCGACGTGAGTCCCTACGACCCCGCCGGGGTGAGCCAGAACGAGCTGCGCTTCCTCGAGGCCTTCCTGGTGTTCTGCATGCTGCATGACAGCCCGCCGTTGGCGGCGGCCGAAATGGAGCAGCTGGACGCGAACCACGCCCGGGTGGCGGTGGCCGGGCGCGACCCCAGGCTGGCGCTGGACATCGCGGGCCGGCACCAGCCGCTGGTGGCCTGGGGACGCGAGATCTGCCGCCAGCTGGCGCCGATCTGCGCGCTGCTGGATCACGGCGACCCGTCGCGCTCCTACAGCGCCGCGCTGGAGCTGCAGTCGGCCAAGCTCGAAGACCCGGCGCTGACGCCGTCGGCCCGGATCCTGGCCGAGATGCGCCAGGAGAGCGAGTCCTTTTTCGGCTTCGCCCGGCGCATGTCGCAGCAGCACGCCGACTACTTCGCCGCACTGCCCCCCATGTCGTCTGCCCGGCTGGACGAATTCGAGGCCGAGGCCCGCCGCTCGCTGGAGACCCAGCAGGCGCTGGAGGCTGACGATGACGAATCCTTCGAGGACTACCTGGCGCGGTATTTCGCCACGCCGGCACCTTGATGGCGACGAGCCTGGGTTTCCTGGCGCTGGGTTTCCTGCTGCTCTATGGCGGCGGCGAGTGGCTGGTGCGCGGCGCCAGCAACCTGGCGTTGCGCTTCGGCATGAGCCCGTTCCTGGTCGGCATGACCATCGTCGCCTTCGCCACCAGCGCGCCCGAGCTGGCGGTCAGCCTGCAGGCGGCCCTGAGCGGCGTGGACGACATCGCCATCGGCAACGTGGTGGGCTCGAATATAGCCAATATCGGCCTCATTCTCGGCATCTGCGCGGTGCTGACGCCGACGGTGGTGCGCATGCGCCTGATCCAGCTGGATCTGCCGTGGCTGATCGTGGTCTCGGGCCTGCTGACGGCGTTTCTCTACGATGGCGGGCTGACCCGCGCCGGCGGCATCGTCTTCCTCTGCGGCCTGGCGGCCTTCCTGTTCTGGAACATCCGCGTCGGTCACCCGGAGCAGGAGGAGGACGCCGTCAAGCAGGAGTTCGAAGGCGTCGTGCGGCCACGCGTCGGCGCCAGCGTCGACCTGCTGCTGATCTTTCTCGGCCTGGTCGCCCTGGTCGCCGGGGGCGCGGCCTTCGTGCGCGGCGGCGTCAGCCTGGCGGAGGCGCTCGGCGTACCCTCGGCGATCATCGCCCTGACCGTGGTCGCGGTGGGCACCAGCCTGCCGGAGCTGGCCACCAGCATCGTCGCCGCCATGCGCGGCGATGCCGACATCGCGGTGGGCAACGTCGTCGGCTCCAATTTCTTCAACATCCTTGCCATCCTGGGCATCACCGCCACCATCCAGCCGCTGGAGCGCGGCGGCATCACCATGGTCGACATGGGCGTGATGGTGGCTTTCGCCGCCGCCCTGCTGCCGCTGATCATGGTGCGCCGCTGCATCGGCCGGCCCGAAGGCGTCGTCCTGCTGCTGGGCTACGGCGCCTACGTCACCTGGCTGGTGCTCAACGCCTAGGGCTCTTCGCCGGCGAAGATCGCCACCTCGCGCCCCGCGGCGTCGGCCCGGCCCCGGTACATGCCTTCCGTGCTGAAGGACAGGCTGTAACGACCCGCACCGTCCAGCACGATGACGCCGCCGAGGCCGCCGAGAGCCCGGATTTCCTCCAGCACGCCGCTGGCCGCCGCAGCGGGCGTGTCTCCGCCCAGGCTCATGCGGGCACAGATGGCGTGCGCCGCCGCGGCGCGGATGAAGTACTCGCCGTCGCCGGTGGCGGACACGGCGCAGCCTGTATCCGCCCAGGTGCCGGCGCCGATGACGGGCACGTCGCCGAGGCGCCCCCAGCGCTTGGCCGTGGTGCCGCCGGTGGAGGTCGCGGCCGCGAGCCGCCCGCCGGCGTCCAGCGCCACGGCGCCGACGGTGCCGAAGCGGCCCTGGTCCGGTTCTATGGGCAGTGCGCCCTGCAGGATCGCGTGTTGCAGCTGCTGCCAGCGCCGCTCGGTGCGGAACCAGCTGCTCGGCTTGAGCTCCAGTCCCTGGTCGATGGCGAACTCGATCGCGCCCTCGCCGGCGAGGAAAACATGCGGCGAGGCTTCCATGACGCGGCGCGCGAGCAGCACCGGGTTGCGCACCCAGCGCACGGCGCCCACGGCGCCCGCCTGCCGCGTCGCCCCGTCCATGATGGACGCGTCCAGCTCGTTACGCCCGTCGGCGGTGAATACCGCGCCGCGCCCGGCGTTGAACAGCGGCGAGTCCTCCATCGGCACGATGGCGGCGGTGACGGCGTCGAGCGCGCTGCCGCCGCTCTCCAGCACGCGCCAGCCGGCCTCCAGGGCTGCGTGCAGCGCCGCCTCGTAGGCGGCACGGTCGTCCGCACTCATGTCCGCCGCGCGCAGCGTGCCGGCGCCGCCGTGGATCAGCAGCACGGGTTCAGCCGCTGCCGCAGGCTGGGCTGCGGCGGGCATCAGGGCGGCGAGGGCGGCGAGAGTGGCGAGAGTGGGAAGAAACTTCGTCATGGGTTCTCCTGTTGCAGCGGGATCTGGCGCGGCGCGGGCAGCAGCCGGGCCACGGCCGCGCCCGGCCGGCGCCGGAAAGCGATGACAGTGAGGTCGTCCGGCTTGCTGGGATGCTCGCCCGGCGCGTCCTCGGCGGCGCCGCGCATGCGCGCCAGCGCCTGTTCCGCCAGCGCGCCGACGCGCCGGTCCAGCCGGCCACAGCGCATCAGCCCCGCAATTTCCTGCAGGCGCATGTTGTCCACCAGCCCGTCACTGCATACCAGCACCGTGTCGTGTGCGGCGAGCCGCACGGCGGAGCCGACCTCGATGCGCATGTCGCGGCTGCCGAGGAAGTTCGACACCAGGTGCCGGTCTTCATGGTGCAGGGCTTCTTCGTGGTCGACCAGCCCGGCCTGCAGCGCGAAACCCACCGGCGAGTGGGACAGGGTGCGCAACTTCAGGCGGCCGCGCTGGCCGAGCACGATGACTTCCGAGTCGCCGATGTTGTAGGCGCGCACCATGCCGTCGCACAGCTCGGCCACCACCAGCGTCGTGGCGCTGCCGTTGGCCAGCGCCAGCACGGCGTCGTTGGCGCGGGAGATGCCGTCGAGTATGGCCGCCTGCAGGGCGCGGCCCTGCGCGAACTCCTGCTCCACGACCGCCGCCAGCGTGGCGATGGCGCAGGCCGCAGCAGCGCCGCCGCCGGGCATCCCGCCCATGCCGTCCGCTACCGCCAGCACCGCGTTGCGCGCGTCCAGCGGCAGGACCAGCAGGGCGTCTTCGCTTTTTGCCTTGCCCGCGCACGGCGCCGTCCAGGCGACTGCAGCGCCGTCCGTCACACGCAGCAGGGCTTCTGTCCGGGCCTGGGCCGTGGCGAGCTGCAGGCCTTCCTCGGCCGGGAATGCGCTCACCGGGCCGCCGCCGGGCGCCGGATACGTTCGAATGCAGCCAGCATCTGCTGGCCGTCGCGGTAGCGGCGCCCCGGCTTGACCTCGATGGCCCGCCGGATCAGCGCCACCATGTCGGGGTGCAGCTTCTGGCGCAGCCGCGCCGCACCGGGCGGCGGCCAGTCGTAGGGCCAGCGCGGCAGGACGCCGGCGAACATGCGGTACAGCACCAGGCCGACCGAGAACACGTCGGAGGCCAGCAGCGGGCGTCCCATGGCCTGTTCCGGCGCCACGTAGCCCACTGTGCCGGAGCCGGAGGCCTCGATCCTGCCCCGCGCCAGCTTGGAGAAGCCGAAATCCGCCAGGCGCAGCTGGTTGTCCGGGAACAGGATGAAGTTGTCGGGCTTGATGTCGCAGTGGATGATGCGCTCCTCGTGCGCGTGCGCCACTCCCGCCAGGATCTGGGCCGTGAAGTCCAGCGCCTTGGCGGTCGAGATGCGTTTCTGCAGCCTGCTGCCCAGGGTCTCTACCCCCAGCGGCATGGAAATCACGAAGTAGCCGTCGATGAAGCAGGCGTTCTGGATCGGCAGGATGTTGGGGTGGTCGAGTTTCGCCAGCATGCGGACTTCCTTGCGGAAATCGGCCAGGAAATAGTCGTCCATCATGCGGCGGTGCGGGATCTTGAGGGCCACGCGCAGGCCGTGGATGGTGTCGTAGGCCTGGTAGACGGTCGCCAGCGGGCCGTCCGACAGGCGCCGCTCGATGCGGTATTTGCCCAGTTTTTGCCTGGCTCTCAGCAAGGTCCACGACTCCGGGGATCGCGCCTGGCGCGGCCCGGGAGGGGCGGCGCCGGAAGTCCCGGAATATAGGGCAAAGCCGCCGTCGGCGCGAGGCATTGAATTTTCCGTCCGTCGCGCCATCTAAGGGTGCTGAGGGCCGCGGCGGAACCGCTCGCGGCTGCCGCGCGAACACATGGGTGCCAAGCAAGAGGTGGAGCAAGCCGACGATGAGTGGATACGCACGCAAGGACTTCCCGCAGGACGCCGATTTCGAGTTCGCCGGGGACGGTGAGCCGATCGAGGTCTTGTCGGACATCGGCCGCCGCGAGGCGCAGCGCAGCGGTCCGGGCACCGCGGCGCGGCGCACGCTCGAGGCGCTGGCCGAGAGCCGCCGCCTGAGCCGCGAGCTGGCCGACCTCGAGAGTTTCGACGACCTGTAGACGGCCTATAATCGGATCACCATGACGATACCGCAGCAGAGGCGCGAGCGATGAGCAGCATATGCATGCGCGGACTGGCCCTGGCGGCCGGGTTGGCGGTGCTGGCCGGCTGCGCCACAGCGGGTCCGGACATCAGCACCGACTACGACAGTTCCGCTGATTTCTCCCAGTACCGCACGTTCGCTTTCATGAGCCGCGACGAGCGCGGCGTGGAGCGCTCGTACGACACCATCGCGGATCGGCGCCTCATGTCCGCCGTGACCCGTGAGATGGAAGCCCGCGGCTATCGGCGCGTCGAGGCGGGCGCCGACCTGCTGGTCAACTTCGCGGTCAGCACCGAGGAGGTGGAAGACCTGCGCACCGTCCCGTCCTCGGTCATCCCGCCGCCCTGGTACGGCTGGCGTACCGGCTACTACTACGACCCCTGGCCGGCCTACAGCTACGAGACGCGCATCGACCGCTACCAGCGCGGCACCCTGTTCGTAGACCTCGTCGATGCAGAGCGACGCCAGCTGGTATGGGAGGGTCGCGCGGTGGGACGCGTGACGCGCGAGGCGCGCGAGGACCCGGGCGCAGCACTCGACCAGGCGGTCAGCGAGATTTTCGCCCGCTATCCCTTCACGGCCGGGCCCGCGCCCCGCTGACGGGACCTTTCACCGCGTCCTGCCCGTCGCCGGGTCACTGCGGCGGCGGGTCGGATCGCGCGGCACCACGTCGCAGGCCTGGCCCTCGTGCCGCGCGGCGGCCACCGTGTCATTCCTGATCTCGAAGAACAGCGTGCACTCGCCCTGTGGCGCCGGGCTGCGGGGCTGTCGCGGGCGGCCGGGATCCAGCGGTGCGCCCGGGTCTGCAAGCTGCTCGATCCGCGGGTCCAGGCTCCGGGTGCGCTCGTACACCAGCACCGTCGCGCCGTCCGCCTCGCTCACGGTACGCAGCGGCGGCCCCCAGGCATCCAGCAGTGCCGAGGTCGAGGCGCCGACCCAGGCGTCGAGGTCCTGCTGCCACCAGGGTGTGGCGGCGCAGGCGGTGAGCAGCAGGGCGGCGAGCAGGGTTGCCGCCGCGTGACGGCGGGAGAGGGACGGGCTCATGCCCGGATCATATCAGTCCCGCGCGCCGGCTGATGAGGTGGATCACCCAGGTCAGCGCCACCGCGCCGAGCAGCAGCACGATGGCGATGCCGGCGTTGTTCAGCGCCGTCGGCGCGACCAGCATCAGCGCCCCCAGGCCCAGCATCATCATCCCCGACATGAGCTTCAGCAGCCGTCCCTCGGCCTCGCCCAGCTTGCGCGAACCGAACTTCATCACGAACAGCAGGACGATGATCAACAGCGGGATGACGTAGATGATGTTGTACAGCACCAGGTACATGTAATAGACGAACGTGTCGGCCTCGCGCAGCGTCAGGATGCGCGTGTAGACCATGGGCAGTCCCGCCGTGCACAGCAGCTCGTAGGAGTTCACCGCCACCGCGAGGATGGCGGTGCCCGCGAGCATGGCCCAGACGCTCTTGGCGGCGACGAGGTTGCGCATGCGCTGGTACATGCCGGGCTTCTTCGATTCCGGGATGGACAGCGACGGGCCGCCGGACTGGAACCAGAAGTAGTCCTTGATGTTGATCGCGGCGAGGCCGACGGCGATGACGCCGGCGATGACCGTCACCAGCCTGAGCTCGCCCAGCAGCAGGAAGACGTTCAGCCAGGCGGCCATGAAGACGAAATAGATCAGTCCCGAGATGAGGACGAAGGTGCCGCCGACCAGCATCATGCGGGCGCGGCTGCGCGCATGCACCATCAGGCTGAGCAGGAACAGCAGCACGAAGAAGGCGCAGGGATTGAAGGCGTCCAACCCGGCGATGACCACGGTGAGGATCGGCAGGCCCCAGTCGGACGGGTCGATCATCCCGAGCAGCGGCACCTGCACGCCCATGACCTCGCCGGGCTTCGGCCCGCCGCCGCCGGCGCTCGCACCGGAGAACATGGCGATGGCCTCGTCCGGGTTGGCGCGGCAGTGCTCGAGCCGGGCCAGCAGCACGGCGCCGGTGGTCTCGGCGTTGTCGAAGCCGGTGTGCATGGTGCCGCAGAAGATGAAGGCGGGGACGCTGCGCGCCTGCTCGCCGATGGCACGCGCCGTGTCGCGGTAAAGGATGCCGTTGTCGCGGCTCTTGGTGATCTCGAAGGCGCGCAGGTCGATCCACTCGCGGGCGTCCAGGCCGGCGATGAAGGGCTTCGCTTCCTGGCAGTGCGGGCAGGTGTCGGAATAGAAATACCAGACAACAATGCGCGGTTCGCCGTCGGGGCCGGCACTCAGCCACTCCACTTCGGCGCGCGCCGACGACGCGCACAGCAGCAGCGCCAGCGCGGCGAGGAACAGGGTCAGGGTCTTGTAATGCATCGCTCGTCCACTCCGCCGGAGCGCTGAACTCTACTCAGCGCTCCGGCGGCGGGCAATTGTGGCAAGTGCTTGGGAACTTTTCCCGCGCAGGCCGCTACGGGTTCAGCTCTTGCAGGATCTCCGGGTTCTCCTCGCGCGTCGCCAGCACGGTGTGGCACAGCGTGCAGTTGCGCGAGATCCCCTCGCCCTCGGCGGTCTTGTGTTCCCGGTTGTGGCAGCGGAAGCAGCCCGGTGCGTTCTCGCGGCTGCGGATCGGCGGGTGACCGCTGTGGTCCGGGTAGGTATCCCAGCGCACGTTCATGTGCGGAAACACGTTCCAGCTATAGATGTCGCCCAGTGCGTCCGCGGCCTCCGTGATCGCCGCGGCCTTTTCGACCACGAGGTCCGGGTAGTTCTCTCGGTAGAAGGCCTGCAGCGACTCGGCCACGCCGATGCGGGCGTCTTCCTTCGTCTCGTAGTCGGCCTCCTCGATGATACGCACGCCCTCGCGCTTGATGTACGGCAGGGTCTTGTCGATTTTTCCGCCGGACATGAGGATGTCCAGTTCCTCGCCCGGGTGACGGTAAATGTGTGTCGGGCGGTTGTGGCAGTCGACGCAGTCCATGGTGCGCCACTCGCCCGGGTCCTCGGGCATGTTGTCCGCCAGGAAGACCTTTTTCGTGCCGTCGGCCAGCGTCATCTCGATGTCGTAGACCTCCATCCTGCTGGGGTCGGAGCGATACCGGATCTCGATATTCGGGTCCACGTGCCAGTGAATGCCCGAGGACTCGCGCCCGGCGAGGCCGCCGACCTTGAGCAGGATGGCGCTCTTGAGCTCGGTGTTGGCTTCGTCCTCGTCGTAAATGGTATCGATCTTCAGCTTGTCGCCGACGAACACCGTCGGCCAGTGGCACTGTTCGCAGGTGTCGCGCGCCGGGCGCAAGTCGTGCAATGGCGTATGGATCGGCCGCGGGTAGATGTCCAGCGCCACCGCCACCAGCTGCCAGGCGCCGTCCATCTTCGACTTCACGAACCAGTCGGCGCCGGGGCCGATGTGGCAGTCGACGCAGCCCACGCGCGAGTGCGGCGAGCGGCTGTGTGCGGTGTGCTCCGGCTCCATCACGGCGTGACAGGCCAGGCCGCAGAACGCGGTCGAGTCCATCACTTCCACGCCCTTGTAGGTGGCGCCGGCGATCACGACGATGTTCACCAGCGTCAGCACCAGGAAGATCACCATCGCCTTGCGCGTCGTCTCCTGGTTGAGGTCGATCACAGGGAACAGCGGCGGCGCCTTGCCTTCCGCAGCGAGCTTTGCGGCGCGCTTGCGCTGCCGGTAAATCCCGACCGGGATCATCAGCAAGCCCAGCACGAAGAACATCGGCAAGATCAGGAAGGTCACGATGCCGAGATACGGCCCGCCTTCGAAGCCGACGGCGTGGACGATGAACAGGGCCACGATCAGCGTCAGGGTAGCCACCGCCAGCGCAGTGCCGGCAAGGCTGATGGGGTTCTGGGTCAGGGCGGCAAAGAAGTGTCGAGCCATGGTTGTTTTCCTCTTGGGGACGCACGAGGCCCCACCGATCTCTCGGCGGGGCCCCGGGCCTATCCCTGGTTGAATACCCGGGCGGCCGTCCTGGTCGCCCGGATAGTTGCAGTCATCAATAAATCAGCAGTGCGGTAAAGATCCCCACCGCCAGGGCCAGGCCGATCGCGACGGCGATGAAGCCCCAGAAGTGGATGCTGCGCATCTGTTCCGGCGTCGGCGCCGGCACGATGTGGTCTTCCAAGGTGCCTTCTTCCACCATGCGCTGGTATTCCAGCGGCCGCTCGTCCTTGAAGCGCTCGATCGGCTGGCTGCCGGTGAACACCACCGGATCCAGCGGGAAGCTCTCCGGACGCAGGTGCGTATGGAAGAAGTGGAACAGGAAGATGAAGCCGGTGGCCAGCAGGGCTTCCTCGCTGTGCACCACGTACGCGGCGTTCAGCGCCCAGCCCGGCAGCGGCAGGATCTCGGTGAAGAAGTTCGGGAACCAGAGCATCAGGCCGGAACCGCCGATGATCAGCATGCCCCAGAACACCGCCAGGTAGTCGAACTTCTCCCAGTAGGTCCAGCGGTCGCCCGCAGGTCTCGGACCCATGTAGAGGAAGTACTTGAACATGGCGACGATGTCCTTGCCGTCCTTCAGCTGCGGCGTCATGGAGTTCGGCCCCCAGAACAGGCCCTTCTCACCGGCGATGAGGCGGCGGATCAGGACCACCAGGTGCCAGACGAAGTAGCCGAAGGTGCCGACCGCCGCGGCGCGATGCAGGAACATGGTGTTGTCGACGCCGCCGAACCACGCCATCAGCGTGTGCGCCCACGGTGCATGCGCGAACTTCAGCGGCAGGCCCGTGGCCGCCAGCAGCAGGAAGGTCACGATGATCAGCTTGTGCATGCTGATGTCGCGCTTCTTGAAGCGCCGTATGTAGGTGTTGCTCGGGCTGTGGTGGCCGAGGAACTCGCCACGCATGTGGCCGACGATGCCGCGTTGCAGCCACAGGATGGCGTGGATGCCGAAGAAGCCGAACACGCCGATCACCAGCGCATGCATCGCCATGGCGATGATGAAGACGTAGAAATTGTCATCCGGGCTGTTCGGGTTGATGTGCGGGTTGAAGGAGGCGAAGGCCGGCGTCACGTCGCCGTGGCACTCGCCGCACATCGCCTGCAGGTTGTCCGGGTGGATGGTCGAGCGCGGATCGTCCTGGCCCAGCGTGCTGTGCGGGGTATGACAGTCCGAGCACGTCGCGGAGGTGACCAGGCCGAGGTCCGTGGCCTTGCCGTGGAAGCCGCCGCGGTAGGTGTTGTACAGGTCGCCGTGGCAGTCGCCGCACTCGTCGGCCATGTGCAGGCGATCGGCGCCCAGCGTCGGGTCCTTGATCGAGTGCGATTCATGGCAATCGATGCAGGTGGCGGTGTTGGTGTCGCCCGCCTGCCAGGCGGCGCCGTGGGCGCTGACGTTCAGCCACTCCTCGTAGATGTACTGGTGGCAGTCGCCGCACATCTGGGGCGAGTTCTTGAACGAGGTGTGCGAGCGCTCGTGCTCCACCGGGAAGACCATGTGGCTGCCGTGGCAGGTGCTGCAGGTCGGGGAGGCCACCAGGCCTGAGCGCAGCAGCCCGCGGCCGTGCACGCTCTCGACGAAGGCCGTGATCAGGCCGCCGCCGCCTTCATGGCCGCGGTGGCAGTCACCGCAGACCTGCACCTGGCCCACGGGCGACATGGGCGAGTGCAGGTCGTCGTTCTTGAGCATGGTGTGGGCGCTGCCGTGGCAGTCCATGCAGCCCACCTGGTCGGCGTGGGCGCTGCGGCCGACGGCGCGCGGCGCCATGGTGTGGCACTGGGCGCAAATGGCGTCGCCGCTGAGGTCGGCCAGGTCCTCGGCCTTGTGGCGCGGGCTGGTCACGTTGGTGTGGCAGTCCTTGCAGGCCACCTCGGCATGCGCGGTGGAGTCGAAGTGCGTGTCCTTGTGGCACATCGCGCAACGGATCTCGCGCTCCTGGGCGTCGGCTGTCGCGGCGCCGAGGGAGAGCACTGCTGCGACCAGCAGGCCGCACAGCAGGGCAGGGAAGGAGAGATGTCTGGCCATGGTGTTAACCCCGGTGTAGCGGTCCCCGGACCGCCGGCCCCGCGTCTGGCGGGAGTCCATGTTTGGTTTTCGGCCGCCCCAAAACCGGCCGAGCCTTCAGGCGGCACGGCCCGCAAATGCTGGATTTGCGGACACTTACCTCAGGCGACGTCAATTTTGCGCGGTGCGGCGGCCGCCGCAATCAGGGTCAATGCGTACCCGGGGGGCGCAGGTCGGGGGTCGGGATACGGGTCTCGAGGGGGCCGGGCGCGTCCAGTTCCTCGCGGATGGTGTGGCGCATCAGGTCGCGGAAATCTGACACGGCCATGAAGAACTCGCGCATGATGAGGATCCAGACGCGCATGCCGTACTCGGTCAGTACCAGCCGATCCCCCTCGTCGCGCACCGCACCCATCATCTTCAGGCCGAGGATTTCGGGCGCCAGCTTCCAGAAGAAGCCCGGATAGCGCTTTTCGGCCACGGCCTTGTCCAGCGACAGGCCGAACAGGTTCATGAGCATGAAGTAACGCAGCCGGTCGCGCCGGGTCAGCGGCTGGCGCCGGCTGATGCCGAAGCGGCCACCGTCGACCTGGCGGTTGTAGTGGTTCAGCGAGAAGGTGCTGGAGTAGAGCACGCCGTCGAGGTAGCTCATGGCGCCGCTGCCGAGGCCGAGGTACTCCTCGTTCTCGATGATGTACTCGTCGACCGTGCCCCGCTCGCGGTTGAAGCACCAGGCCGAGGACGGCTGGTAGCTGTCCGGCAGCGCGTCGAGGATCAGCCGGTACATGTGGCCCTCGCGGTCGAAGTCGACCTCGCCCATGGTCTTGAGCATCTTGCGCATGGTGCTCTCGGCGCTCATGAGCGGGTAGAAAGTCACCTGGCTGACTTCGAGCTGCCGCGTCAGCAGGTCGATGTCACGCAGCAGCGAGCGCTCGTCCTGGTAGGGCAGGTTGAAGATCATGTCGGCGTTGAGGGTCTCGAAGAAGCCGTGGGCTTTCTCCAGGCGCTTTATCACCTCCGCTGCGGAGCCGTATTTCTCGTAGCGGTCCATCTGCTTGAGGAGTTCGTCATCCAGGCTCTGGATGCCGACCGAGACGCGCGTGACGCCGGCGTCGCGCATCTGCGACATGACCTCCGGGCGCAGGTCGTCCGGGTTGGTCTCGATGGAGATGCTCTCGATGGGGCTGAGCTTGTGCAGCAGCCCGAGGGTCTCGGCCAGCTCCGCAGGCATCACCGTGGGCGTGCCGCCGCCGACATAGACGTCGGAGAAGCGGTAACCCGCCTCGTGCGCCATGCGGATCTCCTGGCGCAGGCTCTTGAAGTAGCGCAGCGCCTTGTGTTCCTCGAAGCACACGCGGTGGAAGGAGCAGAAGGGGCACAGCACGGTGCAGAAGGGCACGTGCAGGTACAGCATGTACTTGCGCGCGGTGTCCGGCGCCGGCAGGGACTCGCTGGGCTGCGGCCGCGCGAAACGGGTCAGCCTCCGGCTGTTGTGCCGGAACCCCGCGGTCAGCAGGCGATCCATGATGCTCAAGACGGCGGCGCTCCCTTTACTGTGGGCCGGGCGCGAAAGTCGCCAATGGTAACGCAGTCGGCTCTCATTCCCGATGCGTATTCGTCGCCAGCCCGGTCCCCGGAGCCGCAGCCCCGTGCCGCCGGCGCCAGGCGCCGGGACTGTCCCCGGTCCAGCGCCGGAAGGCATGCGACAGGTTGGCGGCGTCGCTGAAGCCGGTGCGCGCGGCGATCTCGTCCAGCGGCAGCCCGGTGTTTTCGAGGTAGCCGGCGACCAGTCCGAAGCGCACCTCGTCGACCAGGGCGCGGAAGCTGGTACCTTCTTCCGCCAGCTTGCGGCGCAGGCTGCGGCGTGAAAGTCCCAGCCCGCGTGCGGCCTCGTCCTGGGTGGGCAGCCGGCCGGGGTGGTCCAGCAGCAGGCGCCTGAGCCGCGTCGACAAACCGCCGGCCGGGGACAGCCCCTCCAGCAGCCGGCGGCATTGCGCCTCGGCCGCTGCAGCCGTGACCGGGTCGCCGCCGGGCAGGGGCTGGTCCAGTGCGGCCGCCGCCAGGCGGAGCGCGTGCCGCGCGGCGCCGAAAGCGGGGCGACAGCCGAACACCGCCTCGTAGCGGGCCGCCCAGGCCGGCGCCGGATAGGCGAACTCTGCCCCGGCGAGGCCGCCGCGCCGGCCCGTCAGGTCCTCCAGCAGCGTTGCCGCCGCCGCGGCGTCGCGTTCGACGAGAAAGATCTCGAGTCCGCCCAGGGGCGCGCCCGCCTGCATCACCAGCGCCGCCTCGGGCCGGGTGCGCTCGAAGCGCCAGCGCAGGAAGGTATGGGTCAGGTCGACGTACTGCAGCCCGAGGCGGATGGCGCTGGCGAGGGTGGGGCTGGCCGCCAGGGCCAGGCCCCAGAAACCGAACACGGGGAAGCGATGCCCGCGACCGGCGAGCAGCCCGAGGTCGGGCCGGCCCGAGACCTCGAGCGCCAGCCGGATGAAGGCGATTTCACGCTCCACGGGGATGGCCTGGCCCGTCCCTGCCAGCCCCTCGGCCAGCCCGCAGCGGGCCAGCAGCGGCAACGGGTCGATGTCGAGGTCCTGCAGGGTGCGCGCCAGCACGGCCACGCCTGCCGCGGGATGGCGCAGGCCGGGTGGAACCATCGGGGCGGGACCGTGGGCGCTCATGTTGGCCGAAAATAACAAAAGGATTGACGGATGGGAACAATGCGGCCGCGGGCATCGCCGCGGCACTATCGTCTGCATGGCTGCTCATCCCGCTGAAGTCACTGCCTGGACCGACCGGCGCCGCCACTGGTGGCTGGCCTCGGTGTTCATGCCCATGTTGCCGCTGGCGGGGATCACGGCGTGGCTCTCCACCGGCGCGGAAGGCTGGTTGTGGCTGACGCCGGTGGTGCTCTACGGGCTGGTGCCACTGCTGGACCACCTGCTCGGCGAGGACGAGACGAATCCCCCCGAGACACTGGTGCCCGAGCTGGAGACTGATCCCTGGTACCGCTGGCTGGCCTGGCTGGCGGTGCCGGCGGTGTGGCTCACGGTGACCGTCGCGGCCTGGGTGGCCGTCGAGGGCGGCCTCGGCTGGGTGGGCTGGCTCGGCCTGGCCCTGTCGGCCGGCTGGACCAGTGGTGCGGGGATCAACGCCGGCCACGAGCTGGGCCACAAGAAGGCGCCGCTCGAGGTGTGGCTGGCCCGCGCCGCCCTGGCCCCGTCCTGCTACGGGCACTTCGTGGTGGAGCACGTGCGCGGCCACCATCGCGACGTCGCCACGCCGGAGGACCCGGCGTCTTCCCGCCTGGGCGAGAGCTACTACCGCTTCATGCTGCGCGAGATCCCCGGCGCCGTCCGGCGCGCCTGGCAGCTGGAACGCGAGCGTCTCGCCGCGCAAGGCCGAGGCCCCTGGCATTTCGCCAACCACAACCTGCAGGCCTGGGCGCTGAGCGTGCTGTTCTGGACGCCCCTGCTTTACTGGCTCGGCCCGGGCTTGCTGCCCTTCCTTTTATTACAGGCGGTATTCGCCTACAGCCTGTTGTCTGCCGCCAACTACGTCGAGCACTACGGCCTGAAGCGCCAGCGCCGCCCGGACGGCCGCTACGAGCGCTGTACGCCGCGCCACAGCTGGAACTCCAATCACGTCATTTCCAACCTGCTGCTGTACCAGCTGCAGCGCCATTCCGATCACCACGCCTGGCCGGCGCGCCGCTACCAGAGCCTCAGGCACTTCGACGAGGCCCCACAGCTGCCGACCGGCTACTACGGCATGTTCCTGCTGGCCATGGTCCCGCCGCTGTGGCGTCGGGTCATGGACCCGAAGGTGCTGGCGCATGCGGGCGGGGACCTCGAGCGGATCAATCGAGGCTGAGGCCTGAGCCGAGCAGACGCGTCCTGAATTCCGCGACATCGGTCCGGGCTTATGACAAACGTCGGGGGTGACTTCGGGCGCGGACGGTGGCAGATTCCGCTGAACGCGGCGCCGAGACCGCGAGCTGGCCCCAAGTCTGGAGAGGTTGAACCGATGAGTCTTACCCGTTACCGGGCGCTGAGCCCGCGCGACATCGTTGCGCCGATGGTCGTTATGCTCGCTGCGGCGTTGTTCCTGTTCGCCGGTCTTGCGCTCGCCGCGCCCGGTCCCGACCAGGACCGTTTCATCGTCAAGTTCAAGGAAGGCAAGGGACCGCAGGGCAAGGCCGCGCTGCGCGGCGCCGGCGCCGAGCTGCTGGTGGACCTTGCGGATTACGACGCCGCGGCCTTCCGCATCCCCGGGCAGGCGCTCGCCGGGATCGCGCGCAATCCGAACGTCGAGTACATTGAGGTCGATCCGCCGCGTTACCCGATGGGGGAGACGCTGCCTTACGGCATCCCCATGGTGCAGGCCGATCCCGCCAGCGGCGGCGAAGCGCCCGGCGCGAACCCGGTCAAGGTGTGCGTCATCGACTCCGGCTACGACTTCGGCCATGAAGACCTGCCAACTAACGCGGTGTCCGGCTTCGCCTCCTCCGGGCAGCGGTGGGACACCGACACCTGCGGTCACGGCACGCACGTGGCCGGCACCATCGCCGCGCGGGGCGGCAACGGCGCGGGCGTGGTCGGCGTGCTCGGCAGCAATGCCAGCCTGGTCATCGGCAAGGTCTTCGATGGCGCCACCTGCGCCTACAGCTACGCGTCTTCGGTCGCCAGCGCGGCCAATGCCTGCGCGCAGGCCGGCGCCAAGGTGATCAACATGAGCCTCGGCTGCACCGGGCGGCGCTGCGCCTCCGCCACCGAGGAGAACATCTTCAACAACCTGGCCGGCCAGGGCGTGCTCTCCATCGCCGCGGCCGGCAATGACGGGACCACCCAGCTGAGCTACCCCGCGTCTTACCCGTCGGTGGTCTCCGTCGCTGCGGTGGACGAGAACAGCCTGGTGGCCAGCTTCTCGCAGCAGAACAGCCAGGTGGAGCTGTCCGGGCCGGGCGTGTCCGTGGTGTCCACGGTGCCGCGCGGCATGGGTTTCGTGGCCTCCTTCAGCGTGGGCGGCACCGCCTACCTTGGTGCCGGCATGGACGGCTCCCCGACGGGGACCGTCGCCGACAAGCCGGTCGTGAACTGCGGTCTCGGCACGGCGACCTGCAGCGCCACGGGCGGCGCCATCTGCCTCATCGAGCGCGGCGGCATCAGCTTCGCCGACAAGGTGCTGGCCTGCCAGGATGGCGGCGGCTCGGCGGCGGTGATCTACAACAACGAGCCGGGCCTGTTCAGCGGCACGCTGGGCACCACGCCGACGGGGATCCCCTCGCTGAGCATCTCGCAGGCCGACGGCCAGGCCGCGCTCACGGGCCTCAGCAGCGCGACCCGCGGCGGTGTCGAGCTCGGCGCGGGCGACTACGACATCTACAACGGCACCTCGATGGCGACGCCGCACGTCGCCGGTGTGGCGGCGCTGGTGTGGAGCCGCGTGCCGGGCGCCACGGCGGCGCAGGTGCGCGAGGCGTTGCAGGCCACGGCCATCGACCTCGGCCCGTCAGGGCGGGACAATGCCTACGGCTTCGGACTGGTTCAGGCAGCTGACGCCATCGCTTATCTGGGCGACAGCTCCGGCGGCGGTGGCGGCGGCGGCACGGACCCGAACTTTCCGCCGACGGCCAGCTTCACTTCCAACTGCACCGACCTGGGCTGCAGCTTCGATGGCCGCGTCTCGAGCGACAGCGATGGCACGATCAGCAGCTATGCCTGGACCTTCGGCGACGGCGCCTCCGCGAGCGGTGCGACGACAAGCCACACCTACGCGGCAGCCGGCACTTATACCGTCACCCTGACCGTGACCGACAACGGGGGCGCGAGCCATTCGGCGTCCCAGCAGGTGACGGTGTCGGCGCCCAATACCGGTGGCGGCGGCAAAGGCGGCGGCGGTGGTGGCGGCGGCAAGGGCGGCGGCAAGAAGTAGCCTCCGCAGCCAGCAGCACAAAGAGCGGGGCGGGCCGGCGACGGTCCGCCCCGCATGCGTCCGAAGCCAGCTAAGTGACTGATTAAGAGTTCCAGCGGCGGCTCTTGATCCGATTTGTCGCGGTTTCCGGTCAATCCGCAGTTCCCTCCATAGCCGTCGCCGTCCCACGCACTAGCTTTTAAATGTCAGGAGAAGGTTTCTCCTGGCACGCACCCACATGGGAGGTGATGAGCATGTCGACGGTACGCGAGACGGCCCCGAAGGTATCGGGGAAAGGCTCGAGGAGCGTCGCGCGGATGAGCAAGCCCCTCCTGGGCATGGAAGACTTCATCGAGAACCTGTTCTCGAGATCGTTGATGGAGCCCATGGGCTGGAGGCGTCCGCTGCTTGCCGAACTCGAGGACTTCGAACTGAAGTTCCCGCGGATCGACATGGTGGATCGCGAGAGCGAATTGCTGATTCGTGCTGAGCTCCCCGGGGTGAGCAAGGACGAGCTGGAGATCACCGTGGCGGATGATTTCCTGACGATTGCGGTCAACCGGGAGACCTCGGAGAAAGAATCCTCCGAGCACTTCTACCGGGCCGAGATGTCGCGCGGCGCCATGGAGCGGATCATCCCGCTGCCGGTGGACGTCGTCGGCGACAAGGCCAAGGCCGAACTGAAGGACGGAGTCCTTGAGCTGGTCATCCCCAAGGCCACCAAGGTCAGCCGCCACAAGGTGAGCGTGCGCTAGCAATCCCCCGCCGGCGCACGCGGATCGCCCCACGGGCGGTCCCGCGGCCGGGATGGCGCAAGGCCGTCCCGGCCGTTCTCTTGCCGGCGCGGGCTAGCTCTTGGCGGGCTTGCTCTGGGCCGGCTTGCTCTGGGCCGGCTTCGGGCGGTCCTGCCGCTGCAGCGTCTCCAGCAAGGCCTTGGGGCCGAGCGCCTGCAGCCGCTTCTCGGCCAGCGCCAGCGGCAGCACCAGCCCGCCCTCGGCCATGCGCTTGAACATGTGCGTCACGGCGGCGGCGTTGCGCGCCAGCTGCGCCATCAGCGGGTCGCCCAGCGCCGGCACCGGGAAGCGGAATCGCAACAGCTCGTCCTCGCGCTGGAAACCGCCCGGCGGCACGTAGGGCTCCAGCAGCCGGCGCATGCGCCGGTTCTCGGCCTGCAAGCGCCCGTCGGCCCAGGGGATGCGGCGCTCGCTCATCATGGCGAGCAGGCGGTGCAGCAGGATGCGTCCGATGCCCAGCCCCTGCCAGTCGTCGACGATGGTGATGGCAATCTCGCCGGCGGCGGGATCCTCGCGGCTGCGCACGAAGCGCGCCATGCCGATCGGCGCGGCTTCGGCGTCGTGCTCGTCCAGTTGCACGGCCACGATGGCGCCGTGGTCGTGGTCGGCGGGCGAAACGAGGGCCTCGATCTCGGCCTCGGTGAGGCGCATCTTGGGATAGAACCAGCGCTGCACGCGGGTTTCGGGCGACAGCCGGTCGAATGCCGCGAGAATGCCGTCCCGGTCGCCGCGGTCGGCCAGGCGCAGGCGCATCCGGGTGCCGTCGGGGAGGGTCAGTTCCTCGCGGTAGCTGGCATCGAACAGGCGGTCTGGCGTCATGCGGGCGTTCTCACGCTCTCCGGCCGTTTCTGTTGCATCGCAGCATAGCACGGATACCCGTGGCGCGCCGGGCTGCCGGATTGACCATAGCCGGTTTTGTGACACGTGCACGCTGCGACGCGGCAGGCCCATTGAGTTGCGCGCCCGGCACGGGGAGGATAGCCCGATGGAAACCGACTACGACGCCCCGGAGCTGGTGTATCGCAGTCGCCGCCGGGGCGCCTGCGCCGAGGCGGCGCTGGTGCTGGAAGCCGTAGGCCTGCGCCCGGTCCTGCACGACCTGGGCGGATCCTGGGTGGTCATCGTGGCGCCGCACGAGGCGGGCCGGGCCCGCGCCGAGATCGCGGCCTGGCAGGCGGAGAACCCGCCGCGCCCGGCGGAGCCGCCGCCGCGGCAGCCGCTGGCGGACGGGCGGCCGGGGGCGGTCGGCTACGTGCTGGTCGTGGTCGGCGTGGCGCTGGCGGTGGCCAACTTCGCCCTCGACCGCGACTGGCTGGCCGCGGGGCGCGTGGATGGGGTCGCTATGCGGGCCGGCGAGTGGTGGCGGGCCGTGACTGCCCTGACCCTGCACGCGGATCTCCAGCACCTGGCGGGCAACATCTTCTTCGGCGGCCTGTTCGGCGGCTTCGCCGGGCGCTACCTCGGCTCAGGCGTCGCCTGGCTGCTGGTGCTGCTGGCCGGGGCCTGCGGCAACGTGGTCAATGTCATCCTGCAGGGCTTCGACCACCGCGCCATCGGCGCCTCGACCGCGGTCTTCGCGGCGCTGGGCCTGCTCGGCGCGCTGGCCTGGGCGGGCCGGCGCGCCAGCACGCAGGGGCGCTGGTACCGCTGGGGTCCGGTGATCGGGGCGGTGGCGCTGCTCGCCTTCACCGGCACCGGCGGGGAGCGGACTGACATCGGTGCGCACCTGTGGGGCTTCGCGGCAGGACTGGGGGCGGGATGGCTGGCGGCGGGGTTGTCGCCGGACGTACTGCGGCGGCGGGACGTGCAGGCAGCCGCCGCGCTCGCGGCGCTGGGCGTGGTTGCGGGCGCCTGGGTGCTGGCACTGGCCTGAAGTCCGCGCGCGGCTTCCGGCGCGGCGCGGCGCTGCCGGCCAGCCTCAGGCGTGGCGCAAGGCCTCGGGCGCGGGTGCCGCCGGGCCGATGCGGCCGAAGACCGCCACGGCAATGGCGGAGAACAGCACTCCGGGGACGATCTCGTAGAGCTCGAAGATCCCGCCCGAGAGCGACTTCCAGGCCACGACCGTGATGCCGCCTGCCAGGATGCCGGCGTAGGCGCCGGCGAGGCTCATGCGCTTCCAGTACAGCGAGGCCAGCAGGGTGGGCCCGAAGGAGGCGCCGAAGCCGGCCCATGCGTACGCCACCAGGTCCAGCACCTTGCTGTCGGGATCGAGCGCCAGCAAGAACGCGCCGATGGCGATGAGGATCACGGCGAAGCGGCCGATCCAGAGCAGTTCCCCGGGCCGGGCCTGCGGCCGTAGCAGGTCCCGATACAAGTCCTCCGACACGGCAGAGGAGGCCACCAGCAGCTGCGAATCGGCAGTGGACATCACCGCGGCGAGGATCCCGGCCAGGCACACGCCGGCGACCACCGGGTGCAGCAGCGCCGCCGCCATCGCCATGAACACTTTCTCGGTGTCTGCTCCCGCGAGCCCGGGTGTGAGCCAGGCTGCGCCGGTGAGCCCGACGGTCATGGCGGCGCCGAGCGCGATGATGACCCAGCCCACCGCGATGCGGCGCGAGGCGTCGAGCTCGGCGGCGGAACGCACGGCCATGAAGCGCGCCAGGATGTGGGGCTGGCCGAAATAGCCGAGGCCCCAGCCCAGCAGCGACGCCACGCCGATCACGGTCAGGGGTGCGCCGGTGTTGTCGGTGAAGGCATTCAGCAGGGCCGGGTTGCGTTCCGCCAGGCCCGCGGCGAGGCCGTCGAAGCCGCCCGTGACCGCGACGCCGAAGCAGGCCACCAGCACCAGTGCGGCCAGCATCAGCATGCCCTGCAGGGCATCGGTCCAGCTCACCGCGAGGAAGCCGCCGATGAATGTGTAGGCCAGCACTGCGCCCGCCCCGGCGGCGACCGCCCAGGTGTAGGGCAGGCCGAACACGGTCTCGAACAGCTTGCCGCCGGCGACCAGCCCGGAGGCGGTGTAGAAAGTGAAGAAGAGCAGCACCACCCCCGCGCCGAGGAGGCGCAGCAGGCCGTAGGGGTCGGCAAAGCGGCGCTGCAGGTATTCGGGCAGCGTGAGGGCATCGCCATAGGCCTCGGTGGCGATGCGCAGGCGGCTGGCGGTGAAGCGCCAGTTGAGCCAGGTGCCGGCGAGCAGGCCGATGACCAGCCAGGCGGATTCCAGTCCCGCCACGTAGGCGTACCCGGGGAGGCCGAGCAGCAGCCAGCCGCTCATGTCGGAGGCCTGGGCCGACAGCGCCGTGGTCCAGCGGCCCAGCCGGCGCCCGCCCAGGATGTAGTCGCGCAAGTTGGCGGTGCTGCGCCAGGCGATGATGCCGATGGCCAGCACCACCAGCAGGTAGACCACGAAAGTCAGCGTGACGGCAGGGCCGGTCTCGATCATCGGCCGGATGGTAGCAGGGACTGTCCCGATGCGTCCCGGGCCCGTATCCTTCGTTGCATGGCAGCACACGCGCTACGCATCCTGGCCGGCCCCACGGCCCTCCACAACCTGCGGACCCACGGTTTCGACCCCGACGCCTTCGCGGTCATGGCGGGCGCCTCGGGCAGCGCCAAGTGGTTCTCCATCGGTGGGCTGGACCGTGCCCTGGCGACGCATTTCGTGGCGCGACGGCATTCGCCGCTGTTCGTCATCGGCTCCTCGATCGGCGCCTGGCGCGCCTGCTGCCACGCGATGCCGGATCCGCTCGCGGCACTGGACCGGCTGGAGGAGGCCTATCTCGCCCAGACCTACGATGCCCGGCCGGCGCCGGCGCAGGTGACCGAGACCAGTCGCGGCATCCTGCGTCACGTGCTCGGGGACGACGGTGCCGGCCAGGCCCTGCGCCACCCGACCATCAGGCTCAACGTCGTCGTCGCGCGGGCGCGGCACATGGCCGCGTCCGAGACGCCCTGGGTGCAACAGCTGGGCCTGCTCGTGGCCGCCCTGGGCAACGCCGTGTCGCGCCGGACGCTGGGCCTGACCTTCGAGCGGGTCCTGTTCCATGATCCGCGCGGGCGCGCCCCGTTCCTGGACCCGGACATCCTCCCGGGCGAGACCGTGCCGCTGACCCGGGACAACCTGGCGCCCGCCGTGCTCGCCTCCGGGGCCGTGCCGCTGGTGCTCGAGGGCGTGCGCGAGATTCCCGGCGCCATGCCCGGCATCTACCGCGACGGCGGCATCATCGACTACCACTTCGACAGCCCGCTCTCCGGCGAGGACGGGCTGGTGCTCTACCCACATTTCTATCCCCACCTGGTCCCGGGCTGGTTCGACAAGGTGCTGCCCTGGCGCCGGGCCGGCCGCCGCGCCCTCGATCGCACCGTGCTGCTGTGTCCCTCGGCGTCGTTCGTCGCCGGGCTGCCGGGCGGCAGGATCCCGGACCGCAAGGATTTCCAGGCATTCGAGGCCGAGGAGCGGTTGCGACGCTGGCGGACCGCCATCGCGGCCGCCAGGCGCCTGGGCGACGAGTTTGCCGAGCTGGTGGACACCGGCACCCTGCCCGGACGGGTCGAGCCTTTCCCCGGAATCTGAGTCCGGCTGGAACAAGTCCAGATGGGCCGGCCGCCGGACCGCTATAATCAGTCGACATCGATCCGACGGAGCATCGAGATGAGCCTTGCCAAGACCGTCAACTACGCGCTCGCCCTGACCCGGGTGGATTTCCAGATCCTCCGTCATCACCACAGTGACACGGCGCTGGCGGCCGCGCGCACGGCCCACGTCGATCCGAGCACCCTGGCCAAGGCCGTGGTGCTGAAGGACGGCATCGGCCCGCTGCTGGCCGTGGTCCCGGCGAGCGAGCGCCTGGACCTGGAGCGGCTGCGCGCCGCCCTGCGCCGCCCCGGCCTGGATTTCATTCCCGAGGAGCAGCTCGACCAGCTGTTCTACGACTGCGACAAGGGCGCCATTCCGCCGCTCGGGCCGGACTACCGCGTCCCGACCGTGGTCGACCTGCGCCTGCGCGACTCCGACCAGGTCTATTTCGAGGCCGGCGACCACGAGGACCTGGTGCACGTGGACCAGACCAGCTTCCGCACGCTGATGCGGGGCGCCGAATACCTCGACATCGTCGTCCACTGACGGGGACCGTCCCCATCAATCCCCCGCGCCGGCCGCGCCGACCGTGACTCCAGCCCCGCCGGACCTGCACGGCCTCGCCGTCATGCTGCTGGCGGTGGTCGCGCTGTTCCTGTTCAGCCGCGATCGCATCCCCATGGAGAACTCGGCTCTGGTGGTGCTGGCGCTGCTGGTGGTCGGGTTCGAGGTGTTCCCCTACGTCTCGCCGTCGGGCCAGTCCATCGGCACCCGTGACTTCCTCGCCGGCTTCGGCAACAGCGCACTCATCACCATCATGGCGCTCCTCATGTGCACGCGCGGGCTGGAGGTGACCGGCGCCCTGCAGCCCGTGGCCGACCGGCTGGCGCGGCTGTGGCTGAAGAGTCCGACCTTCGCCTTGCTGGTGGCGCTGCTGCTGGCGGCGACGCTGAGCATGTTCCTCAACAACACCCCGGTGGTGGCCATGCTGCTGCCGATCCTGATCAGCGTCGGCCTGCGCACCGGGACGCCCGCTTCTTCAATGCTCATGCCTGTGGGCTACGCCACCATCGTCGGCGGCGTCTGCACCACCATCGGCACCTCCACCAACCTGCTGGTGGTGCAGGTCTCCGCCGAGATGGGCCTGGCGCCGATGGGCATGTTCCATTTCACGCCCATCGCGGTGGTCGCAGCCGGACTCGCCATCCTGTACCTCTGGCTGGTGGCGCCGCGCCTGATCCCCGCGCGCACCGCGCCCATGCCCGACACCTCGCCGCGCGTGTTCGAGGCGGTGCTGCACGTCGGCGAGCAGAGCGCCGTCATCGGCGCCACCATCTCCGAGCTCATCGCGCGTACCGAGGGCGCCATGAAGCTCAGCGCCATCGAGCGCGGGCCGGGCCTGTTCGTCGCCAGGCTGCCCTCGGTGACCATCCGCGCCGGGGACCGCCTGCATGTGCGCGACACGCCGGACCGGCTCAAGCGCTTCGAGAAACAGCTCGACGTGGCGCTGTACGACGCGCTCGATCCGGGCCACGCCCTGGCCGCCGGCGAGGCGCCGAAGGCCGGCGACCAGCGCATGGCCGAGATCGTGGTGACCCGCGGCTCGCCGCTGCACCGGCGCACGCTCAAGACCGTGCCGTTCTTCACCCACCACGGCCTGCTGCCGGTGGCGGTGCATCGGCCACGCTCGCCCGGCGCCGAGGTCACGGACATCGGCGAAGTGTTCCTCCGCGCCGGCGACATCGTCCTCGTCCAGGGGTCCGCGGCTGCCCTGGACGTGATCAAGCGCCTCGGCAACGTGCTGGTGGTGGACGGCTCCATGGACCTGCCGCACACCAGCAAGGCTCCGTTGGCGGGCGCCATCATGGTGAGCGTCGTGTTGCTGGCGGCGACCGGCGCGCTCTCCATCACCGTGGCGGCGCTGCTCGGCGTGCTCGCCATGGTCACCAGCAACTGCCTCAACTGGCGTGCGGCGCTCGGCGCGCTCGACCGGCGCCTCATCATCGTCATCGTCACCAGCCTGGCTCTCGGCCGCGCGCTGACGGTGACGGGTGGCATGGACTACGTCGCGGGCCTGTACGTGATGGTCGCCGAGCCCTGGCCGACCTTTGTGGCTCTGGCCGGTTTGCTGCTGGTCATCGCGCTGCTGACCGAGTTCGTGACCAACAACGCCGCGGCGGTGCTGGGCACGCCGGTGGCGATGTTCGTGGCGCAACGGCTCGGCGTGCCGCCGGAGCCCTTCGTGCTCGCGGTGCTGTTCGGCGCCAACATGAGTTACCTGACGCCGATCGGCTACCAGACCAACCTGATGGTGCTGTCGGCCGGCGGCTACCGTTTCACCGACTTCTTCCGCGTCGGCCTGCCCCTGCAGCAGATCATGTGGTGGTCGCTGTCGATCCTGCTCGCCTGGCGCTACGGCCTGTTCTAGAGCAGTTCCTTCAGCCGCGTGCCACGCGCGCCGCCCAGTTCGTCCAGCTGCGCCAGCAACAGCTCGGCGCAGGCGATGGCGTCCGCGCCGGCCGAGTGACGCTGGTGCTCGGGCAGCTGGCGGCGTTCGCGGCAGGCATCCAGCGTCAGGTCGCCGTGCAGCTCCCGCACGCTGCCGCCCTTGCCCTCGAGCAGCCGGCGCTCCAGCGTCATGGTGTCGATGAAGGGATTCGGCAGGGGGACCCCGCCGAGCCGGCGCAGCACGGCGTTCAGAAAGCCGCGCTCGATGCTCGCCGCATGCGCCACCACGGCCCGTCCGGCGAGTTCCGGCAACAGGTGCGCCAGCATCCCGTCCACGCTGTCGGCATCGTCCAGGTCGCTGTCCGTGATGCCGTGGATGATCGCGCTCTGGCCGACGCCGTCCGCGGCCTCGTTGCGGACGCGGATTTCGCGCGCGCTCGCCATGACGATGCGATCGCCACGCAACAGCACCCAGCCGACGGCGATGATGTGATCGCGCGCGGGATCGAGGCCGGTAGTCTCGAAGTCCATGGCAACGAGCTCGACTTCCGCCACGCGCTGGCGCCCGGCCGGGGGCGCGTGCTCCAGCAGGCACGCCTGCGGCGCGTAGCTGCACTTGCGCTTCGCCAGGGCCAGCCGCAGCCGCTGCCAGGGGGTCATCCGGGGAAGTCCAGCGCCAGTCCTTTTTGCGCCTCGCGGATGACCAGGAAAGCATCCTTCAGCGCAGCGCGCTCCGCGTGGCTGATGGAGCGCACGCGCAGGTGGTTGTGCGGTTCCTCGCCCTTGCGCAGCTGTTCGGCGTGGATGCGCACGCGCAAGCCCGACAGCAGGCGATGCGCGCCCGCGAGGCGGTCGCCGTCGCGCTGGCTCATCTTGCCGGCGGCGACCAGCTGGGCGAGGCGGTCCTGGGTGCCGGGGACGGTGACGCCGCCCTGCAGCGCCAGCATGCGCACCATGTCGGTCAGGGGCAGCAGGCCGGCGGCCTTGATCTCCAGCGTCTCCTTGTGTTCACCCTTGCTTTCGAGCACGAAGCGCCGGAAGAAGCCGAGCGGCACGTCGTAGCCGGCGGCCTGGCGCGCCAGCGCGGCGAGGAACACGGCCTTGCCGGAGCCCGAGGCGCACTCGGCCAGTGCCCTGCGCACGCGCTGCACCAGCGCTTCGTCGCCGTAAATGCCACGCAGGTCGAAGAAGATGCTCACCTGCAGCACGGCGCCCGGATCCGGCAGGCGCGCCCACTCCGCGAAATGTTTCAGCCAGCCGGACAGCGGCTGGCGCCATTTCGGGTTGCTCGCCATGATGTCGCCGGGGCAATAGGGATAGCCGCAGGCGTCGAGGCCGTCACAGACGAACTGCGCCAGCCGGCGAAAATACTCGGCGGCTTCAGGCGGCGCGTCGTCGGCGTAGACGATGCCGTTGTCCTGGTCCGTCTTCAGGCTCTGTTCCTCGCGCGCCTGGGAGCCGAAGGCGAGCCAGGCGAACGGCACCGGCGCCGGGCCGAACTCTTTCTGCGCCAGGCCGATGAGGGTGCGCGTCACCGTGTCGGTGATCATGGTCAGGACCCGCGGGACCTCTTCCGGGCGGATGCCCGAGGACAGCATCAGCTCGAACAGCTTGGGCACGCGGCGGCAGGTTTCCACCAGGCCCTCGACCGATTCCTGTTTCTGCAGCTGCGCGGCGAGGTAGAGCGGGTGATGGGTCTGCAGGCTCATGAGGTCGCGCGTGGTGACCATGCCCACCACGCGGCCGTCACGCGCCAGCGGCAGGTGGTGGATACCGCGCCCCGCCATGGCGAGGATGCCGGCCAGCACCGGCGTCGAGTCGTCCAGCGTCAACGGGTCGGCGGTCATGATGCTGGTGACCGGTTCCGCGGGGTCGCGTCCCTGGGCCAGCACGCGGTTGCGCAGGTCACGATCCGTGATGATGCCCGTGACGCGGTCGTCCTCGTGGATCAGCAGCGATGAAATGCCGTGCTCCGACATGCGCTTCGCCGCGGCCGCGATGGTGGTGTCCGGCGACACCATGACCGGCTCGCGTGCCACCAGCTCGCCCATGGGGGTCATGAAAAGGGTCTGGGTGCGGCTGCGCCCGGTGCCGGACTGGAGCGCCGACATCAGCCGGTCTTCCAGGCTGCGGATGTAGAAGGTGTCGAAAGCCTGCGAGGCGCCGCGCAACTCGTCGAATGCCTTCCGCGGCATCATCCACAGCAGGCCGTCCTCGATCAGGGTGACGCGGAAGCGCACCGGCTTGCCCGTGAGCAGCGACTGCAGGCCGAAGCTCTCGCCTTCCCCGAAGCGCCCGACCAGGTTGTCGTCCTTGTCGTGCGCTTCCACGGCGCCGCGCCGGATCAGGTACAGCTGGTCGTTGCTGGCGCCGATCTCCAGCAACTCGGTGCCCTTGCGACGGTAAACGGCCTCGAAGGCCCCCGCGGCGCGGCGCAGCAATTGCGCCTCCAGCAGGTCGAAGGGCGGGGTCTGCTGCAGGAAGCTTTCGACGTCGGCCAGCGGATTGCTCATGCACGCAATCATAGCGCCAAATGAATCCGCCGCGCCGCCGCGTGCAACCGTATAATGCGCCTTCAGTCCCAGGGGTCCAGCCGCAGCATCATGACCGGTTCCCGCAAGCCAGGCGGCCAGCGCATCGTGCCGCGCCATGTACCGGCGGAGCGCGAGCGCTTTGCCTGGAGCGACTTGCGGCCCGACCGGCTGTGGGACACCGTCAAGTCCTACATCGGCGCCGCCGGGCGCAGCCGCGGCGAACCGATCCGGGAGCGCGCGGCGCTGGAACGCTTCATCGACACCCGCGCCAGCCACGTCGCGCAGACCTCGCTGTACGGCTACCTGCGCACCCGCGCGGGGATGCGTTACCCCGAGCTGTTCGAGGACGACCCGTTCGTCGCCGGCATCAACATCGCGAAGTGGCAGCTGTGGCTCGCCTGCGTGTCCGACCTGGCGGTGTTCGCCGGCAGCCGGCTGGCGCAGCACGCGCCGCGCGAGACCGGCCGCGTGCGCTTCATGATGCAGGGCATGGTAGACGATATTCTCGCGGCGGCCGGCAGTCCGGCGGAGGCGGGCGACCAGTTCGCCGCTGAAGCCGAGCGCGTGCGCCAGCGCATCGCGCGCGTCGACCTGCTGGCGGTGGGGGGTTTCGAGGCGGCTTTTTCCGAGAGCCCGACGGCCCTGGTGCGGTGGGCGCCGATCATGGACGAACTCAAGGAGCTGGACGAGGAGATCGTGCGCAACTCGGTGCGCTTCCGCTGGCAGGAAGTGCGGCGCGAACTGCTGCGCAACTTCGATCCCCAGGCGCTCACAGGCAGCCTGCCCGACGATGCGGCCTGAGCGGCCGCCACCTTCCGCTCGTAACTAGTTCAGCAGCAGCCCGACCAGGTAAGCCACCCCCTGCGCGATCTCGCTCTCGAGCGGGAACGACAGCATGCCCATGACCGAGTACCCGAGCATCCAGGGCATGAGGTAGAAGCGGAACATGAAGAAGAACCAGGCCACGTAGAGCGGCACCATCGGCGCCACCAGGAAGGCCGGCGTGATGGGCCGGAACAGCTTCAGCAGCGGGTCGGTGACGCGAATGAAGAAGCGGCTGAAGAAGAACTTGCTTTCTTCGGGCAGGAACAGGCGCATGCCGAAACGGCCGATCAGCGTCCACATGATCATGCCGAGCACGTAATCCAGCGCGACGGCCCAGAAAGGAATCTGCTCGGTCATCCGCAAGCTCCAGCCGGTTGAAGGCGCAATGTTCTCACACGAAAAAGGGCCGGGGCGAGCAGCACTCGCCCCGGCCCCGTCAGGACCAGGCGTACCCGATCAGCTCTTGGCAGAGATGATCGTGTCGCCCCGCGGGATGCGCACTTCGTCCACCATGCGCTGGATCTCCTCGTCCGGCGCGGGGGTGACCAGGCTGACCACCACCATGGAGATCAGGCTGGCCGTGGCGCCCACGATACCGAAGCGCAGGTGGTCCAGGCCGATCCAGGGGTCCATGCCGGAACGCACCGCGATCAGGTACCACCAGCCGACGCCCAGGCCGACCACCATGCCGGCGATGGCGCCTTGCCGGTTGGCCCGCTTCCACCACACGCCGAGCACCAGCGGGAAGAACAGGCCCGACATGGCGAAGCAGAAGGCCCACGCCACCGCGCCCAGGATGCCGGTCAGCTTCATGCTGGCCACGATGGCGCCGCCGGCGCCGATCACGAGCAGCAGGATGCGGGCGACCAGCAGCCGCTTCTTGGTCTCGGCCTTGGGGTCGACGATCTTGAAGTACAGGTCATGCGACAGCGCGTTCGCGATGGCCAGCAGCAGGCCGTCGGCGGTGGACATGGCGGCGGCCATGCCGCCTGCAGCCACCAGGCCCGAGATCACGTAGGGCAGGCCCGCGAACTCCGGCGTCGCCAGCACGATGATGTCGGCGCGCAGGAAGAACTCGTTGATCTGCAGGATCCCGTCTGCGTTGCCGTCCGCCACCGCGAGCATGCCGATGGCGCTCCACTTCTGCACCCACTCCAGCGCCAGCACGTCGGCGATGGGCTGGCCGATGATGGCCGTCGGCAGGTTCGGGTCGAGCAGCTGCAGCTTGCTGAACGTCGCCAGCGCGGGGGCCGTGAAGTACAGCAGGAAGATGAAGAACAGCGACCAGGCCACCGAGGTGCGCGCGGCGCGCACGGACGGCGTCGTGAAGTAGCGCATCAGGATGTGCGGCAGGGAAGCCGTGCCGATCATCATGCAGGCGGCCAGGGAGATGAACTTCCAGGCCGCCATGGCGCCTTCAGCCGGCGTGGCATGCAGGGTGGTCAACACCGAGAGGCCCGGGAAGCTCCTGCCCTCGATCGCGACCGCCGGCGCACCGACACCCACGACCTGCTCCAGCTCCATGATGCGCTCCACCGCGTAGCCGTACTGGAACTGCGGCAGTGGGCCGAAGTCCTGCGCGATAGACATCCAGAACACCGGCAGCAGGTAGGCGATGATGAGCACGATGTACTGGGCCACCTGGGTCCAGGTCACCGCGCGCATGCCGCCCAGCATCGAGCACACCAGGATGCCGGCGAGGCCGAACCACACGCCCACCTCGAAGGGGATGTTGAGCGCGCGGGCGGCGATGGTGCCGGTGGCGTTGATCTGCGCCGTCACGTAGGTGAAGGAGGCGACGAACAGCACCACCACGGCGAAGAAGCGTGTCAGCTTGCCGCCGTAGCGCGTGCCGATGAAGTCCGGCACGGTGTAGCAGCCGAACTTGCGCAGGTAGGGCGCCATCAGGGTCGCGACCAGCACGTAGCCGCCGGTCCAGCCCACGATGAAGGCCATGTAGGAATGGCCGCCCATGAACACGCCGCCGGCCAGCGCCACGAAGGACGCGCCGGACATCCAGTCCGCCGCCGTGGCCATGCCGTTGAACACCGGCGGTACCGAGCGTCCGGCCACGTAGTAGGCCTCGACCTGCATGGTGCGCGACAGCACGCCGATGAAGGCGTAGATGGCGATGGTGAAGGCGATGAACAGGATGCCGATGACGTCGGCGCTGAGGCCGAACTGCTCGAGGACCGCCATCAAGGCGAAGAAGGCGAGGAAACCGCCCGTGTAGATGCCGTAGATCTTGGGGAGGTTGTCGGTGAAACTCTTCCCCTCGAATGAGATTCTAGCCATGGTTCAGATCCTCTCCCTTAGTCTTCGGCGACGCCGTAGCGGGTGTCGATCTTGTCCTGCTGTTTCATGAACAGGAAAAGCTGGACGACGAACGCGATCAGCGACCCCTGCGCGGCCATGTAATAGCCGAGCGGGAAGTGGAAGAAGCTGATGTTGTTGAGCGGCACGGCGAAGGCGTGCACCACGAACCCGAAAAAGAACCACACGATAAGGTGGCCGATCATCAGGTTACGGGTGGCGCGCCAGTGTGCTACGCGATCTTCGGGACTGAGTTGAGTCACTGCGTTTCCTCCCCCTTCTTTATTGGGAATTGGCCCCTCGGACCTTGTCTAGAAGGCACGAGCCCGGAGCCGGGGCTCCGGCGTCGGGTGTGGTGAAACTAGCAGCGGCCCCGCGGGATGTCCTTGCGACCTTAGTCGCAGTCGCTGATGCTGCGTCGCGGCATCCGCTTCCGCACCCGCCGCCTTCCCGGTAGCATCGACTCACCGCGCCGGCCCGCCACCAGAGCACAATGCCGGCCGGATGGGGAGAAGTTACATGCTGGAGACCTGGGTTCCCCCGGTCGTTGCCCTGGCTTACGCCGTGCTGCTGTTCCTGGTCGCCTGGAGCGGCGACCGGCTGCACCGGCGCGGCGTCTACGTGCCGACGCCTGTGGTCTACAGCCTGGCGCTCGGCGTGTACTGCACGTCCTGGACTTTTTTCGGCGCCGTCGGGCGCGCGGCCTCCCAGGGCTGGGACTACCTCGCCATCTACCTGGGGCCGATCATCGTGTTCCTGATGATGACGCGGCTCCCCGCCCGCATCGTCAAGGTCAGCAAGCAGCAGAGCATCACCTCGGTGGCGGACTTCATCGCCACCCGCTACGGCAAGGTGCAGGGCATCGCCGCGCTGGCCTCGATCATGGCCCTGGTCACGGTGCTGCCCTACATCGCCTTGCAGCTCAAGGCCATCGCCGGCAGCTACAGCCTGATCATGGGCGGCGAGGGCATGAGCGTGGTACCGCCCGTGAGCCGCGACACCGGCCTGGTGGCGGCGGCGCTGCTGGCCGTGTTCACCATCCTGTTCGGCACGCGCCAGGTCGATTCGACGGAGAGCCACCGCGGCATGGTGCTGGCCGTGGCCTTCGAGTCGGCGGTCAAGCTGGTGGCTTTCCTTGCCGTCGGCCTGTGGGTCCTGTTCGGGCTGTTCGACGGCCCGCGCGCGCTGATCGAGGCCTCGCAGGCGAACGAACTGGTCACCGGCCTGTACTCCACCGCCACCATCGACCACTCCTTCCTGGTGCTGACCGTGATCTCCATGCTGGCCATCCTGTGCCTGCCGCGGCAGTTCCACGTCGCGGTGGTGGAGAACACGGGTCCGCGCGACCTGCGCCTGGCGCGCTGGCTGTTCCCGATCTATCTCGCCGTGTTCACGGTCTTCGTGGTGCCGATTGCCGCGGCCGGGCTGGTCACGCAGGGCGGCGGCGCCAGCGCAGACGGGTTCCTCATCAGCCTGCCGCTGGCCGAGGGCCAGGAAGGGCTTGCCCTGCTGGCTTTCCTCGGCGGCTTCTCGGCCGCCACCGGCATGGTGATCGTGGGCACCATCGCCTGCAGCACCATGCTGTGCAACGAGGTGGTGATGCCGGCGCTGGTGAAGCTGCGCGGCGAGGAGGTGTCCAGCCGGCCCGACCTCGCGCGCCTGCTCATTCGCATCCGGCGCGTGCTGATCGTCGCCATCCTGGCGCTCGGCTGGCTGGCCTACCGCGTCATCGGCATGTACGGCGCGCTCGCTTCCATCGGGCTGCTGTCCTTCGCCCTGGCGGCGCAGTTCGGCCCGGCCATGATCGGCGGCCTGTACTGGCGCCGCGCCACGCGCGCCGGCGCCATGTCGGGGATGGCGGTCGGCTTCGCGGTGTGGACCTGGACGCTGCTGGTACCGGCCTTCGCACAGACCGGCTGGCTGCCGCTCACACTGCTGGATGCGGGCCCTTGGGGCATCAGCTGGCTGCGTCCCTACGCCATGTTCGGGGCGGACGGCTTCGACCCGGTGACCCACGGCGTGATGTGGAGCCTGGGCACCAACCTGGCCTGCTTCCTCGTGGTCTCGTACCTGGGCGTGCCGCGCATGCTGGAGCGGCGCCAGGCGGCGGCGTTTGTCGGTGACGAGACCGAACGTACCGAGGGCGGGATGCTGCCGGCGTTCACGCAGCGCATGCGTGGCGCCGCGAACGTCGGCGACCTGCGCATCCTGGCGGAGCGTTTCATCGGGCGGGAAAAGGCCGAGTCCGCCTTCGCCACGCATTTCAAGGCGCGCGGCCTGTATTACACCGAGGGCGCCCGGGCCGACGTGCAGCTGCTGGAGCTCACCGAGCGCCTGCTCTCCGGCGCCATGGGCGCCTCCGCGGCGCGCATGGTGCTGGTGTCCGCGCTGCGCGGCGTCGAACTGCAGATCGAGGATGTCGCCAGCATCGTCGGCGAGGCGTCGCAGGTGTCGCGCTTCAACCGCGACCTGCTCGAGAGCACCCTGGAGAACGTCGCCGAGGGCATCAGCGTGCTCGACGCCGACAACCGGCTGGTGGTGTGGAACCGGCGTTACGCCGAGCTGTTCCGTTATCCCGACCAGCTGCTGCGGATCGGCACGCCGGTGGAGGCGCTGATTCGCTACAACGCCGAGCTCGGCCGCTGCGGCCCCGGGGACGCAGAGGAGCACGTGGCCAAGCGGCTGGCGCACCTGCAGCGCGGCAAGCCGCACATTTACCAGCGCGTGCGCGATGACGGCCTGGTGTTGGAGATGCGCGTCAACCCGCTGCCGGGCGGCGGCTACGTCGCCAGCTTCAGCGACATCACCGCGCACAAGCGCACCGAGCGGGCGCTGCGCGAGAGCGAGCGCAACATCCGCGTCTACACCGACAACGTGCCGGTGCTGATCGCCTACGTCGACCGCAGCCTGGTCTATCGCTTCGTCAACAAGGCCTACGAGCAGGCCGTCGGGCTGCATCGCGACGCCATCTGCGGGCGGCGCGTGAACGATGTGCTGGGCCGGGAGAGCTTCCTGCAGCGCGAGGCGCACATGGAAGGCGCGCTGGCGGGTATCCGCCAGAGTTTCGAGGTGGCGACCCTGGATGAGCAGGGCCGCACGCGCTATGCCGAGGCGACCTACATTCCGGAGTTCGACACGGCCGGCGCGGTACAGGGTTTCTACGCCATGTTCCACGACATCACCGAGCGTCGCCGGGCGCAACAGGAGCTGCGCGAAGCCTACGCCACCCTGGAGCAGCGCGTGGAGGAGCGCACCCGCGAGCTCTCCGAGCTGAACCAGCGCCTGCGCAACGAGATCGAACTGCGCAACCGCATCGAGCGCGCCCTGCGCGAGGCCAAGGGCGACGCCGAGGCGGCCAACCTGTCGAAGACCCGCTTCCTGGCCGCAGCCAGCCACGACCTGCTGCAGCCGCTGAATGCGGCGCGGCTGTTCACCTCCGCGCTCGGCCAGGCAGAGCGGGACGGCAAGACACTGCATGCGGTCGAGCGCATCGACAGCTCCCTGCGGGCGGCCGAGGAACTGCTCGGGGCGCTGCTCGATATCTCCAAGCTCGACGCCGGCGCGCTCGAGCCGCAGCTGTCGCACTTCCGTGTCGATGACGTGCTGGCCACGCTCGGGGTCGAGTTCGGCGTCATCGCCCGCGAGCGCGGCATCACCTTCCGCACCGTGCCCAGCAGCGCCATGGTCCACACCGACCGCCAGTTCCTGCGCCGCATCCTGCAGAACTTCCTTTCCAACGCGTTGCGCTACACCCGCCAGGGCAAGGTGCTGCTGGGCTGCCGGCGACGTGGGGACGTGTTGTCCATCCAGGTACTGGATACCGGCCCCGGCATCGCCGCCGAGCACCTGGAAAACGACATCTTCGAGGAATTCCGTCGTTTCCAGCCGCGCGACGAGCTCGGCGCCAAGGGCATGGGACTGGGCCTGGCTATCGTGCAGCGCATGGCGCGGGCCCTCGGCCACCAGGTGCGCGTGCGCTCCGAACTCGGGCGCGGCTCGGTGTTCTCCGTGGAAGTGCCGATTTCGACGGCGCCGGCACTGGCGGCGCACAAGCCGGCTGCGCCCCTGCCGGCTGCGCGGCTGGACGAGGCGGTGGTGCTGTGCGTCGACAACGAGCAGAGCATCCTCGAGGGCATGACGCACCTGCTGGAAGGCTGGTCCTGCAGCGTGCTGACGGCGACCGATACAGCCGGCGCACTGGCAGTGCTCGAGCAGGCCGGCCGCGCGCCGGACCTGCTGCTGGCGGACTTCCACCTCGACGGCGACGACACCGGGCTGCGCAGCATCGCCGCCGTGCGTGCGCGCTGGGGCGATATCCCGAGCGTGGTGATCACCGCCGACTATGGTGAAGAAGTGCGCGAGCGGGTGCGGTCGGCCGGCTTTGCCATCATGCGCAAGCCGGTGAAGCCGGCGGCGTTGCGCGCCATCATGAGCCAGCTGCTCCTCGCGCGACGGCAGATCGCGGCGGCGAGCTGACCCGCCCACCGCAGCGCGACGGCCCCGGTGGCCCGCGGCGCCTTCCCCGGCCGCGCTCGCGCAGTGTCGTCGCCTCCCCTCGCTCAGAAATCTTTATATCGCTCGGTGAGGCGACGACACTCCGCGGCGCTGCGCCGCGGTGCTGGGGTCCATCTTGGCGCGCCGCGTCGAGGCGGGCTTGCCGCGCTCGCCATGCATCCCGCGTCGCGGTGTCGCCTCCGCTGCGGTTGCGGCGTCCGCCTGTGGACCGCGTGCGCCGGCCACCATGGCGTCGGCCCGAGGCGACCGCCCAGCCACTTCGCCCGACCTCGCGCCCGTGACCTCCACGGCATCCCAGGCGTAGCGCCGCGGGATGTCATCGCCTCACCGAGCGAGATAAAGATTTCCGAGGGAGGGGAGGCGATGACAGTCCGCGAGCGCGGACGGGGCGGGGGTCGTGGGAGAGCCGGGTCAGGCGTGCGGCCGGGTGGTCGACTCGATGCGACGGGCGGCGACGGCGGCCTGGGTACGGCTGCGCACCCCGAGCTTGCGGAAGATGGCCGTGACGTGCGCCTTCACGGTGGCCTCGGAGACCTCCAGCTCGGCGGCGATCTGCTTGTTGAGCAGCCCGTCCGCCAGCATGTCGAGGACGCGGAACTGTTGCGGCGTCAGGCTCGCCACCTTGCGCGCGAGCTCCTTGTCCTCCGAAAGTTGCGCATCGTCGAGGGCCAGCGCCGCTTCCGGCAGCCAGATCTCGCCCTCCAGCACGGCACTGATGGCTTCGGAAATCGTGTCTACCGTGGACGACTTCGGGATGAAACCGGCGGCGCCGAGGTCGACGGCACGGCGCATGACAGCGGCGTCGCTGGTGGCGGAGACCAGCACCACCGGCAGCGCCGGGTGCTGCGAGCGCAGCCAGGTGAGCACCGAGAAACCCTGTGCGCCAGGCATCTCGAGGTCCAGCAGGACCAGGTCCGGGTCTTCGCAGGACTCCACCGCCGCCTGCAGCGATTCGAAGGACTCCGCTTCGACGAAGCTGACGCCCGGCATCGTGGGTGCGAGCGCCTGTTGCAGCGCCTCCCGGAACAGCGGGTGGTCGTCCGCCACGATGATGCGCGCATTGTCGCCCATGGTTTCACCTGCCGCGGCCGTGGCCGCGGCTGCGGCCTAGCCCAGTTTTTTCCTGTTCTCGATCAGGTCGTCGACCACCGCGGGGTCCGCGAGCGTCGAGGTGTCGCCCAGGTTGCCGTACTCGTGCGCCGCGACCTTCCTGAGGATGCGGCGCATGATCTTGCCCGAGCGCGTCTTCGGCAGCCCCGGCGCAAACTGGATCACGTCCGGGGTGGCGATCGGGCCGATCTCTTCGCGCACCCAGGCGCGCAGTTCCTTGTTGAGCGCGTCGCTCGGATCCTCGCCCGCCTGCAGCGTGACGTAGCAGTACACGCCCTGGCCCTTGATGTCGTGCGGGAAGCCGACCACGGCGGCCTCGGCCACCTTGGGATGCGCCACCAGCGCGCTCTCGATCTCGGCCGTGCCCATGCGGTGGCCGGAGACGTTGAGCACGTCGTCGACGCGGCCGGTGATCCAGTAGTAGCCGTCCTCGTCGCGGCGCGCGCCGTCGCCGGTGAAGTAGGTGCCGAGGAAAGTGGAGAAATAGGTCTGCACGAAGCGCTCGTGGTCGCCGTACACGGTGCGCATCTGGCCCGGCCAGCTGTCGAGCAGCACCAGGTTGCCCTCGGTCGCGCCCTCGAGCACGTTGCCTTCGCCGTCCACGATCGCCGGCTGCACGCCGAAGAAGGGGAGGGTGGCGGAGCCGGGCTTGAGGTCCGTGGCGCCGGGCAGCGGCGTGATGAGGATGCCGCCGGTCTCGGTCTGCCACCAGGTGTCGACGATCGGGCAGCGCCCGTCGCCCACCACGCGGTGGTACCACTCCCAGGCCTCCGGGTTGATGGGCTCGCCCACCGAGCCCAGCAGCCGCAGGCTCTCGCGGCTGGTCTTTTTCACCGGTTCCTCGCCTTCGCGCATGAGCGCGCGGATGGCCGTGGGGGCGGTGTAGAAGATGTTGACCTTGTGCTTGTCGACCACCTGCCAGAAGCGCGACGTGTCGGGGTAGTTGGGCACGCCCTCGAACATCAGGGTGGTGGCGCCGTTGGCCAGCGGGCCGTAGACGATGTAGCTGTGGCCGGTGACCCAGCCCACGTCCGCGGTGCACCAGTAGATGTCGCCGTCGTGGTAGTCGAAGACGTACTCGTGCGTCATCGAGGCGTACACCATGTAGCCGCCGGTGGTGTGCAGCACGCCCTTGGGCTGGCCGGTCGAGCCGGAGGTGTAGAGGATGAACAGCGTGTCCTCGGCGCCCATTTCCGCCGGCGGGCATTCCGCCGGCTGGTCCGCCACCAGCTCCTCGTACCAGACGTCGCGGCTGTCGTTCCAGCCGACCTTGCCGCCGGTGCGCTTCACCACCACCACGTTGGCGACGGAGTCGAGCTTGTGCTGCTCCAGCGCGCGGTCGACATTGGTCTTCAGCGGCACCTTGCGCCCGCCGCGCAGGCCTTCGTCGGCGGTGATGACGAGCTTCGAGTTGCAGTCCTTGATGCGGCCGGCCAGCGACTCGGGGGAGAAGCCGCCGAAAACGATGGAATGCGGCGCGCCGATGCGGGCGCAGGCCAGCATGGCCACGGCAGCCTCGGGGATCATCGGCATGTAGATGGTGACCATGTCGCCCTTGCCGATGCCCAGCGACTTGAGGCCGTTGGCCAGGCGGCACACCTGCTCGTAGAGTTCGCGATAGCTGATGTGCTTCGAATCGGCCGGGTCGTCCCCTTCCCAGATGATCGCGGTCTGGTCGCCCCGGGTTTCGAGGTGACGGTCCAGGCAGTTGGCGCTGGCGTTCAGGGTGCCGTCGTAGAACCACTTGATGTGGAGATGGTGGCGGTCGAAGGAGACATCCTTGACCTTGGTATAAGGCCGGATCCAGTCGATGCGCTTGCCGTGCTCGGCCCAGAACTTTTCCGGGTCGGCCACGGACGCGGCGTACATCTCTTCATACTTCTTCTTGTCGCAGTGGGCCGTGTCGCCCAGGCCCTCAGGTACCGGGTAGACCTTGGATCCGGTCATTGCATGCTCCTCCTGCCCGTCCAGCGCGGCCTGCGGCCGGTCACGGGTGCTGTCGCGGTTTCAAATCAGAGTCTTGGTTCGGCCATAACTAGCGTACATTAGACCTTGGTCGCAACAAGCGCGTCGCGTCCGCGTCCTGCCACACGCCGCGCAGCACCGTGACACAGCGGTTGCAGCATCATCGCCAGGCGTCGTTTTTTTGCCACGCAACATTTCTGTAATGTTTCGGTTTTTCCTTACGCACTGCAGCAAAAAGTGGCAGAAACTTAGACTTTCAGCTAATACTACGCCCGCGCCGCATTAGTGGATGATGCGGGGCGGGGAGTTGCCTCCAGACAACAACAATTCCAGGCAAGACGATCGTCATCTAGGAGAAAACCATGCGAATGAAGAAAATTGCATCCAGTGGCTTGCTGGCCGCAGCTGCCCTGGCGCTCGTGCCGGTCACGGCCAGTGCCTGGAGCCCGAAGCTCGAAGTCAACGAGAATGCGTGGGTCCAGCTGGGCTACCTGCACCAGTTCTGGTACGAGTCGGTTGATGAGGGTACGGCCGACGGCAGCCGCAGCAGCGACTTCTTCACCCGGCGCAACCGCATCATGCTGCTGGGCCAGGCCGCGGAGAAGGTGTTCTTCTTCGTCAACTACGATGCGGCCGCGGGCGCCGCCAGCGGCGGACGCCAGGACCCGGTCCTGACCGACGCGTTCATTGATTACCGCATTTCGCCCGCCTTCAACGTCATGGTCGGCCGCCAGCTGGTGCCGTTCTCCATCGACAACCAGGCCTCTGCCGTCAGCCTCACCGCGATCGACTACCCGACGCGCGCCCTGGCCCCGCTGCCGACCAACCCCAGCGGCGCTTTCTGGCGTGACGACGGTATCCAGGTCCGCGGCCTGCTGGCCAATGACCGCATCGCCTATCGCGCCGGTTATTTCCGCGGCGCCATCGACGGCAACAACACCGGCGAAGACGGCCGCATGACCGGCATGATCATGTACAACTTCGCCTCGCCCCAGGGCGGCTGGTTCTTCAATACCAACAGCCTGGGCGCGCTGGACGTGCTCAGCGTCGGTATCGGCTACGACCAGATGGGTCGCAGCGACCAGGACGACCACAAGGCGATGAGCATTTTCGGCGTGGCCGAGAAGACCCTGGGCGCCGGTCACCTGTCGGTCACCGCCGGCTGGTTCGACTGGGAAGGCGTTGGTGCACCCGGTGGCGCGTTCTACAACGGCGGCACCACGGCGCACATCACGGCGGCCTTCCTGCCCACGGGCAGCAAGTGGCAGCCCGTGATCCGCTGGCAGCAGCAGGATCCGGACGACGGTGACAGCCTCGACACCATCGGCCTGGGCCTGGCGTATTACATCAGCGGCCATCGTGCCAACATCAAGGCCGAGTACTCGATCGACGACCAGTCCATCGCTGGCGAAGAGGTCGACGCCTTCCGCATCGGCGCGCAGGTGTTCTTCTAAGCGCATACTCGAGACGACAACCTGTCGTGATGAAGGGCGGCCTCCGGGCCGCCCTTCTTTTTTGCGTTGCACAAATCAACGCGCTATGCTCCGCTCCGACCTAAAAACTACTCGAACAGGCGGGAGACGCGCATGAGCGGAAGAACGGCGCTGGTGACCGGCGGCACGGGCTGCATCGGCAGGAAGATCTGCGAGACGCTGGCCGAGGCCGGTTACAGGGTGGCGGCCAACGGTCATCCTGCAGATGCGAACAACGCTGCGCGCTGGCAGGAAGAAGCGGCGGCGCGCGGGCTGGAGATCCACGTCGAAAACTTCGACGCGGGCGATTACGAGGCGACGCTGGCGGGCGCCCGGGCGGTGGAGGCGGCTGTCGGGCCGGTCGACGTGCTGATCAACGCCGCGGGCATCACGCGCGACGGACGGCTGGTGAACCTGGACCCCGAGGACTGGAAGGCCGTGGTGCGCACCAACCTCGACAGCGTCTACAACGCCACCAAGGCGGTCGTCGGCGGCATGATCAGCCGCAATTTCGGCCGCGTGGTGAACATCTCCTCGGTGAACGGCCAGCGCGGCCAGTTCGGCCAGGCCAACTACTCGGCGGCCAAGGCCGGCGTGCACGGCTTCACCATGGCGGTGGCGCGCGAGGTGGCGCGCAAGGGCATCACCGTGAACACGGTGTCCCCCGGCTACATCGAATCGCCGCTGATCATGCAGGTGCCCGAGACCATCCGCGAGGGCATCCGCGAATCCATCCCGGCCGGCCGTTTCGGCAAGCCGGAGGAAATCGCCCGCGCCGTGCTGTTCCTGGTCTCCGACGACGCCGCCTACATCACCGGTGCCGACCTGTCGGTGAACGGCGGCTACCACATGGATTGATGCCGGCGCTTCACTCGCGGCCGCCGGGGCTGCATGATGGTCCCCATGAAAGAACGCGTCATCCGCAAGTACGCCAACCGGCGCTTGTATGATCCTTCGGAGAGCCGTCACCTGACGCTCGACGAGGTGCGTGAGCTCATCGTCGCCGGTGAGCGCGTGCGCGTGGAGGACGCCAAGACCGGCGAGGACCTGACCCGCAGCATCCTGCTGCAGATCATCGTCGAGCGCGAGGAGGCCGGCCGCCCGCTGCTCTCCGCCGAGCTGCTGGAGCAGCTGATCCGTTTTTACGGCGGCGCCATGCAGGATTTCCTCGCCGCCTACCTGGAGCGCTCCGTCGGCGCCTTCGTCGACCAGCAGTCCCGTTTCCAGGACCATGTGCTGAAGATGATGCAGGACACCCCGCTGGCCACCATGGGGCAGCTGGCGGAGCAGAACCTGGCCGCCTGGCAGGACTTCCAGCGCGGCCTGCTCGGCGGCGGCAGGACGCAAGCGCAAAAACCAGGCTCCGGCGCCGGGCCCAAGAAGCGGAAGTAAAAAGCTTTTCAAACAGTAGGTTAAAATACCTA
This sequence comes from Thioalkalivibrio sp. XN279, assembly GCF_011089885.1. NCBI lineage: Bacteria > Pseudomonadati > Pseudomonadota > Gammaproteobacteria > Chromatiales > Ectothiorhodospiraceae > Thioalkalivibrio > Thioalkalivibrio sp. XN279. The sequence continues at coordinate 267,837 of NZ_JAANBD010000015.1, forward strand.
CGCCCAGCGGCGCGGAATCTTTTTGCAATGCAAAAAACTTTCTGCTATGGTTCCTCCCGGGTCGGCGCCCTGCCGGGCGCCAGTAGCGGAACAAGCCGAGGAACACAGCATGAACTACGGATTCGAGAACTTTTTTGCCAAGACGCAGGACGCCATGGCGCCCCTGTCCGAGCTCACCGAGTTCGGCTTCGACACCTTCGAGAAGGGCCTGCAGTTCCAGGCCGAGGTCATGGGCGACGCCCTCGATTTCGCCACCGAAGAGATGAAGCTGCTCTCGAGTGCCACCAGCCCGAGCGAGTACTTCCAGGGCCAGGTCGAGCTGGCGCAGGGCTTTGCAGCCCGCGCGCAAAAGCGCGCCCAGGCGCTCGGCGCCGCGGCGACCGAGATGCAGACCACGCTGGTGAGCTGGGCCGAACAGGGCTTCAAGCAGGCGCAGTCTTCTTTCGAAGACACGCTGGCTGCAACCAAGGCAGCCTGAAGCGAGCAAGCAACGGGCGGGACGGTGGCGTCCCGCCCGTTTTTTCATGGGCTTGCAGCCCGCCTGCGCGGGTGGCAAGTTGAACGGCCGGGACAAGGCCGTAACGAACAACCAAGGCAGGCAGCACCATGAGCACTCCACAGCGTGAAGTCGTCGTCGTATCCGCCGTTCGCACCGCCATCGGCACCTATGGAGGCGCGCTCGCGGGAACGCCGCCGGCCGAACTCGCTGCGCTGTGCGTGCGGGAATCCGTCGCCCGTGCCGGGCTGGAGTCCGCCGACATCGACCACTGCGTGTTCGGCAACGTTATCCACACCGAGCCGCGGGACATGTACATGGCCCGCGTGGCGGCGGTGAATGGCGGCCTGCCGGTCGAGACGCCTTCGCTGACGGTCAACCGGCTGTGCGGCAGCGGCCTGCAGGCCATCGTATCGGCCGCCCAGCTCATCCTGCAGGGCGATGCCGGGGCCGCCGTGGCCGGCGGCGCCGAATGCATGAGCCGGGCGCAGTACTGGCTGCCGGGCATGCGCTTCGGCCAGCGCCTCGGCGACGGCCAGGTCATCGACGCCATGGTTGGGGCGCTCAGCGATCCCTTCGATTCCTGCCACATGGGCATCACTGCGGAGAACGTCGCCGAACGCTGGGGCATCAGCCGCGAGGACCAGGACGCACTCGCGCTGGAAAGCCAGCAACGCGCCGCCCGGGCCATCGACGAGGGTCGTTTCAAGGGCCAGATCGTTCCCGTGGAGGTCAAGGTCAAGCGCGAGAAGAAAGCCTTCGACACCGACGAGCACGTGCGCCGCGAGACCACCCTGGAAACGCTGGCGAAGCTGCGCCCGGCCTTCAAGGGCGACGGCAGCGTCACGGCCGGCAACGCCTCCGGCCTCAACGACGGCGCCGGCGCGGTGGTGCTGGTGGAACGCGCCGCGGCCGAGGCGCGCGGCCTCAAGCCGATGGCGCGGCTGGTCGGTTACGGCTTTGCCGGCGTGGAGCCGAAGTACATGGGCATCGGCCCGGTGCCGGCCACGCGCGCGCTGCTCGACCGCATCGGCCTGAAGGTGTCCGACATCGACGTGTTCGAGGTCAACGAGGCGTTCGCCGCACAGGCGCTGGCGGTGTGCCGCGACCTCGACCTGCCCGCCGACAAGGTGAATCCCAACGGCAGCGGCATATCGCTGGGCCACCCCATCGGCGCCACCGGCTGCATCATCACCGTCAAGGCGCTGCACGAGCTGGAACGGGTCGGCGGCCGCTACGCGCTGGTGACGATGTGTATCGGCGGCGGGCAGGGCATCGCCGCCGTGTTCGAGCGCCTGGGCTGAGGGGTCCATCATGTCCGTGTTGAAGCATTTCACGCCTGCCAACCTGCAGACCCAGTACCAGATGACCCGCGTCATGGCGGGGCTCTCCGCGGACGTCACTCGCGCCTATGCGCAGTGGATGACGGCGCTGGCGCTGCACCCGGGCTTCGTCATGAAGCACTCGGTGTCGCTCACCGGCGACTACCTCGGTATCGGCGGCGAGCTGCTGCGCCAGGCGGTCGGCAGCCCGGTCAAGCCCAACGGCCACGGCGGCGACCGCCGTTTCAGCGGCGAGAGCTGGGAGCGCCGGCCCGTGTTCAACGCCGTGCGCAAGGCCTGGCAGGCCAACACGCGGACCCTCCTGTCGCTGGCCGAGGGCACGCCCGGCCTCGACGCGGACACGGCGCGCAAGCTGCGCTTCTTCACCGGGCAGTTCCTCGATGCCGTGGCACCGAGCAACTACGCGCTCAGCAACCCCGAGGTGCTGGCCGCGGCCAGGGCCACCAGGGGCCGCAACTTCATCGACGGCCTGCGCAATTTCTGGTCCGACCTCGACCTGGAGCACGGCCGGCTGAAGATCAGCATGTCGGACATGGGGGCGTTCAAGGTCGGGCGCGACCTCGCCATCACCCCCGGCAAGGTGATCTACCAGAACGAGCTCATGCAGCTCATCCAGTACACGCCGACCACCGCCAAGGTGGCGCGCCGCCCGCTGCTGATCATCCCGCCGTGGCTGAACAAGTACTACGTGCTGGACATGCAGCCCTCGAATTCGCTGGTGCGCTGGGCGGTGGAGCAGGGACACACCGTGTTCCTGATTTCCTGGGTGAACCCGAACGGCGAGACCCGGGACAAGACCTTCGACGACTACCTGCGCGAGGGCCCGCTCGCCGCGCTCGACGTCATCAAGGACGTCACCGGCCAGAAGGAAGTCAACGCCATGGGCTATTGCCTGGGCGGCATCCTGCTGACCGTGCTGCTGGCCTGGCTGGAGAAGAAGGGCGAGAAACCCATCCGCTCGGCCACCTTCATGACCACGCTGGTGGATTACTCGGACGTCGGCGACATCAAGGTGTTCGTCAACGAGGAACTGGTGGACCGGCTCGAGGCCGCGGGGCGCGCCAAGGGTTTCATCCCGGGCGACAATGTCTCCTGGGGCTTCCGCATGCTGCGCGCGCCAGACCTCATCTGGTCGTTCATCATCAACCACTACCTGCTCGGCAAGCCGCGCGTGCCCTTCGACCTGTTGTACTGGAACGAGGACGCCACCAACATGCCGGCGGCCTGCCACACCTGGTTCATGCGCAACATGTACCTGAAGAACCTGCTGCGGGAGCCCGACGCGCTGGAAGTGGCCGGGGAACGCATCGACGTCAGCCGCATCAAGACGCCGTCCTACGTGCTCGCCACACGCGACGACCACATCGCGCCGTGGAAGACCTGCTACCAGGCGACGCAGCTGTTCTCGGGGCCGAGCCGTTTCGTGCTCGGCAACTCGGGGCACATCGCCGGCGCCATCAACCCGCCGACCAAGGTCAAGTACGGCTATCGTGCCGGCGACGAGACGCCCGCCAACCCCGACGCCTGGTTCGAGGCCACCGAGGAACATCCCGGGAGCTGGTGGGTGGACTGGGGCAAGTGGCTCAAGCAGCACACCGGCGGCCAGGTCAACGCGCGCCAGCCGGGCAAGCACAAGGACTACCCGGTGATCGAGGACGCGCCCGGCGCCTACGTCAAGCGCAGCATGGAAGAGACGCGCTAGGCGAGCAGGGCGCGGGTCCGGCCCGGCCCGGCCCGGCAAGGCTCAGTACATGTGCTGGCCGCCGTTCACCGAGACGGTGGAGCCGGTGATGAAGTCGGCCTCGTCGGCCACCAGGAACAGCACCGCGCGCACGATGTCGTCGGTCTCGCCGAGCCGGCCGACCGGGATGCGCTGGATGATCTTCTCCAGCACCGGCTCGGGGACGGCCCGCACCATCTCCGTGTTGACGTAACCGGGGGCGACGGCGTTCACCGTGACGTTGACCTTGGCGCCTTCCTGGGCGAGCGCCTTGGTGAAGCCGTGGATGCCGGACTTGGCCGCGGCGTAGTTCACCTGGCCGTACTGGCCCGCCTGGCCGTTCACCGAGCCGATGTTCACGATGCGGCCGAACTTGCGCTCCCGCATGCCGTCGATGACGTGGCGGCACATGTTGAAACAGCTGGTGAGGTTGGTGCGGATCACCTCGTCCCAGGCCTCGAAACTCATCTTGTGCAACGTGCCGTCGCGCGTGATGCCGGCGTTGTTCACCAGCACCTCGACCGGGCCGAGTTCCTGCTCGATGCGCTTCACGCCCTCGCGGCTGGCCTCGAAGTCGCCCACGTCGAAGCGCACGGTCATGATGCCGGTGCGTTCCTGGAAGGATTTCGCCCGGTCGGTGCTGCCGACATAATTGGCCGCCACCGTGTATCCGGCTTGCGCCAGCGCCTCGGAAATGGCGCCGCCGATGCCGCGCGTGCCGCCCGTGACCACCGCTACGCGTCCCGTCATGACTCTCTCCCCCGTTTTTTTTCGGCTTTGGCCGGTAAATATGGACTCCGGGCGCTCAACTTGCCACCCGTCGATGGTCTAAGATTGCGCGCCGTGATCATCCCCCGGCCCCGGCCGATCCCCGTAGCGCTTAAGGAGTCGTTCAATGACCATGACCCGCCCGGCGCCCGCTGAGCTGGGCTATGCCATGCCTGCCGAATGGGCGCCGCACCAGGCCACCTGGATTTCGTGGCCGCACAACCCCGAGACCTGGCCCGGCTGCCTGCCCGCGGCCGAGACCGCGATGGTCGCGGCGGTGAAGATGCTGGCCAGCGGCGAGACCGTACGCATCAACGTGCTCGACCCCGACCACGAGGCCCACGTGCGCGGCCTGCTGGGATCCGTGGCGGACAGCCCTGCGGTGGTGTTCCACCAGGTGCCGACCAATGACGCCTGGTGCCGGGACCACGGCGCCATCTTCGTGCGCGACGGCAAGGGCCGGCTGGCGGCGGTGGATTGCGGCTTCAACGCCTGGGGCGGCAAGTATCCGCCGTGGGACCGCGATGACGCCGTGGCGGCGCGCATGGCCGAGATCCTCGAACTGCCGCGCTTCGAGGGCGGCATGATCCTCGAGGGGGGTTCCATCGATGTGAACGGCGGCGGTGCGCTGCTGACCACCGAGCAGTGCCTGCTGAACCCCAATCGCAACCCCGGCCTGTCGCGCGCCGACATCGAGGAACGCCTGCAGCTGCTGTTCGGCGTGCGGCAGGTGCTGTGGCTGGGCGACGGCATCATCGGCGACGACACCGACGGCCACGTCGACGACATCACGCGCTTCGTGGGGCACGACCGGGTGATCACCGTGGTCGAGCCGGACCCCGCCGATCCCAACCACGCCCCGCTGGCGGATAACCTGGAGCGCCTGCGCAGCATGCGCCTGGCCGACGGCCGGCCGCTCAGGATCATCGAGCTGCCCATGCCCGAGCCGGTGGAACTGGACGGCGCGCGCCTGCCGGCGAGCTACGGCAACTTCTACATCGGCAACGAAGTGGTGTTGATGCCGGCCTTCGACCAGCCGCGCGACGAGGTCGCGGCGCGTATCCTCGCGCGTTGCCTGCCCGGGCGGCGCGTCATTCCAATCCGCGCCAACGAACTGGTGGTCGGCCTCGGCGCCTTCCATTGCCTGACGCAGCAGGTGCCGGCCGCGGGCTGAGCCCGCGGCTTGCTGCGGCGGGCCGGCTGCCCTAACCTTGCGCACCTGTTTCGCACCCCCAGGCAGGAGGGCTCCGCATGTCCGATGCGCCCGTTTCCGCTTTCATCCGCCACCACTTCCGTCACTTCAACGGCGCCACCCTGGTGGACGCCGCGGACGCCTACAGCGCCCACCTCGCTGACGGCGGCGGCATGATGGTGACCCTGGCGGGCGCCATGAGTACCGCCGAACTCGGCCTGTCGCTGGCCGAGATGATCCGCCAGGACAAGGTGCAGGCCATCACCTGCACCGGCGCCAACCTCGAGGAAGACGTGTTCAACCTGGTGGCGCACGATCACTACGTGCGCATCCCGGGCTACCGCGACCTCACGGCGCAGGACGAGGAAGAGCTGCTGGCGCGCCACCTCAACCGTGTCACCGACACCTGCATCCCCGAGGAAGAGGCGATCCGCCGCATCGAGCACGTGGTGCTGGAGCACTGGCTGGCTGCCGACGGCGCCGGCAAGCGCTACTTCCCGCACGAGTACATGTACCAGATCCTGCTCAGCGGCAAGCTCGAGCAGCACTACCAGATCGATCCGAAGAACAGCTGGCTCCTCGCCGCGGCCCAGAAGAACCTGCCGATCATCGTGCCAGGCTGGGAAGACTCGACGCTGGGCAACATCTACGCCAGCCACTGCATCACCGGCGAGATCAAGAACGTGCACACCGTGCGCAGCGGCATCGAGTACATGACCTACCTCGCGGCCTGGTACCAGGAGCAGGTCAAGGCCGGCCGCTCGATCGGCTTCTACCAGATCGGCGGCGGCATCGCCGGCGACTTCCCGATCTGCGTGGTGCCGATGCTGGAGCAGGACCTGCAGATGACCGACATCCCGCGCTGGGGCTACTTCTGCCAGATCAGCGACTCGACCACCAGCTTCGGCTCCTACTCCGGCGCGGTGCCGAACGAGAAGATCACCTGGGGTAAGCTCTCGGCCGACACGCCGAAGTTCATCATCGAGTCGGATGCGACCATTGTGGCGCCGCTGATGTTCGCCATGATCCTCGGCTGGTAACGCCGGGCCGTCCCCGCAGCACCCGACAGCACCGGGCTCCGGATGCGTTGCCCCTGACCGCGGGGCCGGCGGTCCGGGCTCGGCTCGGTAAACTGGCGGTCGGTTACGTCGCCATCCGTGTTCTTAATCCGGTCGATTCCGAGCCACGGCCGTTGCCGT